>NZ_JBFTJR010000063.1:0-27739 GCF_056395525.1 Caulobacter sp. 10L414 | reverse complement strand
GCCCGAAGGGCCGGAGGGGGTCGCCGCAACGCGGCGCCACGGCCTCCCCCTTGCAGCCTCTCGTCAATGCGACCGGTAACTGTGCCGTTTCGCGCCACACGGGAACGACCATGGACGCCGCGGCGCCGGACAGGATCGAGGAGGAAGGCGGGCTTTTGCGCACGCTGGAAGCCTGGGCCTGCGGCTTCGTACTGTTCATGCTGTCCAACGCCCTGATCGGACCGTTTCTCGATCCGGAACAGGCCGGCGGCGAGGACATGCCGATCCTTCGCCTGATGTGGCTGCCGGTCTATGCCTTGATCCTGGCGCTGGTGCTGTGGCGCGCGCCCCGGCTCGCGAAGTTCTGGCTGCCGGCCGGGATCCTCAGCCTGCTGGTGTTCTGGGTGTTCGCCTCGGCCTCGTGGTCGTTCGATCCTGGCACCACCAACCGCCGCGCCCTGGCCGCGGCCTTCACCACCCTGTTCGGCTTCTATTTCGCCGCCAGCTTCGACGGCCGCCGCATGGCCGAGATCCTGGCGACCACCTTCCTGGTGCTCGGCGCCGGCGGCCTCCTGGCCGCGATCGCCTATCCGAAGATGGGCGTGCAGCACGACATCAACGCCGGCGACTGGCGCGGCCTATGGTTCGAGAAGAACCAGATGGGCGCGATGATGGTCTACGGCGCGCTGGGCGCCATGGCCGCCATCCTGGCCGGAACCCGGCATCGCAGGCTGTTCATCGGCGCCATCGTGCTGTGCGCCTTCATGATCGTGATGAGCAAGTCCAAGACCTCGCTGATGGTGCTGCTGATCGGCCTTACGGGCTCGGGCCTGCTGGGCATGATGCGGCGCGGGCCGGCGACGGCCATCACCATGGTCTGGCTGGGCGTCACGGTCATCGGCGGCGCGGCCATCGTCATGTGGCTGGCGCCCGAGCTGCTGTTCAAGGCCCTGGGCAAGGACCCCACCCTGACCGGCCGCACCGAGATCTGGGACGCTCTGATGCGCCAGTCGGCCAAGGCCCCGCTGACCGGCTACGGCTATGCGGTGTTCTGGCGCGACGACTCCGTGCCGGCCCTGTTCATCCGCAAGGAGACCGGCTGGAACGTGCCCACCGCCCACAACGGCTGGCTGGACGTGCTGGCCCAGCTGGGCTGGATCGGCGTGGGCCTGTCGGCCCTGGTGCTGGGCCTGCCGCTGCTGGCCGCCCTTTTCCGGTTCGACAAGGTGCGCGACGGCTACTGGGCGACGCTGTTCCTGGTCATCTTCCTGATCACCACCTTCTCGGAAAGCTTCATCCTGGAGCGCAACGGCATCGCCTGGGCCCTGGCCTGCGCGGCCGCCACGCGCCTGCTGGGACCCGCCTTCGGACGAGCCGGCGCGCCGCAAGCCCGCCGCGAGCCGCGCCTTCGGCAGGAGCCGCCGCTGACCTGGCGACTGGCGCCGCCCGACCCCGCGCCGGAAATTTGGAGCCCCGCCCCCGCTTTCGGACGCCGGACGGTCTCGCCTTTGGCCGCGCGTCCGACTATTGGAGCGGCATGACCGACTACACCCACCAGCAGATCGTCGCCCGCGGCGCGCGCGCCGACGCCGAAGCCGCCGCCGACGCCATCGACAACATGCCCGGCCTGGAAGGCGCCACCTACTCGATCCTGGAAGAGGACGAGGACAAGGGCATCTGGCGCATCGACGCCTTCCCGACCACCGAGGACGAGGACGCGGCCCTGCTGGAGCTGCTGGGCGGCTATCCGCTGAAGGTCGAGCGCGAGGCCCTGGCCGACGCCGACTGGCTGGCCATGGCGCTGTCGGGCCTGCCGCCGGTGCGCGCCGGGCGCTTCTTCGTCTACGGCATGCACGACCGCGGTCGCCTGCCCGCCAGCACGGTCAACCTGCGCATCGAGGCCGGCGCGGCCTTCGGCACCGGTCACCACGGCACGACGGTCGGCTGCCTGCAGGCCTATGACCGCCTGATCAAGGCCAGGAAGTTCAACAAGGTGCTCGACGTCGGCGCCGGCACGGGCCTCTTGGCCATCGCTGCCGCCCGCACGGGCGCCAAGCTCGCCGTCGGCACCGACATCGACAAGCCCAGCGTGCGGATCTCCAAGGAGAACGCCAAGGTCAACATGGCCAACGCCCGCTTCGTCCATGCCTCGGGCCTGTCCAACAAGCTGGTGGCGCAGAACGCCCCCTATGACCTGGTGTTCGCCAACATCCTGGCCCGCCCGCTGATCAGCCTGGCCCAGGACATCAAGCGCGCCCTGGTTCCGGGCGGCACGGTCATCCTGTCGGGCCTGCTGCGCACCCAGGAACGGATGGTCAAGGCCGCCTACCTGTCGCGCGGCTTCAAGGTCGTGAACCGCATCCACCGCGACGCCTGGGCGACCCTGGTCCTGCAGCGTCCGTAGCCCAATTCCACCTCTCCCATGGGGAGAGGGAGGGGCCCATTGCGACAGCAATGGGAGGGTGAGGGGATAAAACGGTCGACGGTGTAGCACCTCACCCTCCCACGCCTGACGGCGCGGGCCCCTCCCTCTCCTTCCAGGAGAGGTGTTCAAAAGACGGAACGCCTGCGCTTGGCTCCACGTTTTCCCGGACAACATCGTTCGAGGAAACGACCATGACCTACACCGATCCTTCGCTTCACCCCGAGGCCCCGCGAGCGCCCGAGCGCGTGGTCGAGATCCGTCGGGAATCGAGCCCCCTGGGCTGGCTGGTCGCCGGCGTCGTGGCCATCGTGGCCGTGATCGCCGTGGCCTTCATGCTGACCTCGCGTCCGATGGACGCCAGTTCCGACCAGATCGCCCAGGCCCAGGAACAGGGCCGCGCCGCCGGCCTGGTCGAGGGCGCGCAGGTCGGCCTGCAGACCGGCGCCGACCAGGCCCGCCAGGCCGCCGAGGCCTCGGCCCGCGAAGCCGCCTCCGCCGCCGAGAGCGTGCGCCGCCAKACCGAGATCCAGGCCCAGACCGCCGCCGACGCGGCGCAGGACGCGGCCGCCACCGCTCCGGCCACGATCGACGGCACGGCTCCGTCGCCCCGGGCCGATCAGCCGCAATAACGCCCCTTTCCAGTCTGGCGCATGCGGCATACATCGTTCKACATGCGCCAGACCTTCGATGAATCCACCGATCCGGGCTTCGGCCCGCGCCACGTTCCGCTGATCCGCGAGGCCATGGCCCGCCAGGGTCTGGACGGCTTCCTCGTGCCGCACGAGGACGAGCACCAGAACGAGTACCTGCCCGCCGCCAACGACCGCCTGGCCTGGGCCAGCGGCTTCACCGGCTCGGCCGGGGCCGGCGTGATCATGAGCGACCGCGCCGCCGTGTTCGTCGACGGCCGCTACACCCTGCAGGTCCGCGAGCAGGTCGACCAGGGCGTGTTCGAGATCCGCGACCTCGTCGAGGGCGGCGTGCCGGCCTATCTGGAGACCGCCAGCAAGGGCGCGGTCATCGGCTATGACGCCCGCCTGCACAGCCCGGCCGCGCTGGACGTGCTGAAGGCCGCCGCCGCTCGCGCCGGCGCCACGCTGAAGCCCGTCGCCGCCAATCCGCTGGACGAGGCCTGGGGCGGTCAACGCCCCGCCCAGCCGCAAGCCCCCGTCGTTCCCCACCCCGTGCAGTACGCGGGCGAAGAAAGCTCGGCCAAGCGCGCCCGGGTGGGTTCGGGCCTCGCCTCGACCTTGGGCGCCGACGCCGCGGTGATCACCGCCCCGTCCTCGATCGCCTGGCTGTTCAACATCCGCGGCGGCGACGTCATCCGTACGCCCCTGCCGCTGGCCCAGGCCGTCCTGCGCGCCGACGGCAGCGCCCGCCTGTTCCTCGACCCGGCCAAGGTCACCGAGGACCTGCCGGCCTGGCTTGGCAACGAGGTCTCGCTGGAAGCGCCCGAGGCCCTGGAAGGCGCCCTGGCCGACCTCGCGGGCAAGAGCGTGCTGGTCGACCCGGCCCAGTCCTCGGCCTGGTACTTCGACACCCTGATTGCCGCCGGCGCCAAGGTCGTGCGCGGCATGGACCCCTGCACCCTGCCCCGCGCCTGCAAGAACGACGTGGAGCTGGACGGCACGCGCGAGGCCCACCGCCGCGACGGCGCGGCCCTGACCCGCTTCCTGCACTGGCTGGCCACCGAGGGCCAGGTCAGCCCGCCGGACGAGAAGGAGGCCGTCGCCAAGCTGGAAAGTTTCCGCGAGGCCACCGGCGTGCTGAAGGACCTGTCGTTCGACACCATCGGCGCGGCCAACGGCCACGGCGCCCTGCCCCACTATCGCCCGACCGAGCGCTCCAACGAGCGCGCCGCCCTGGGCTCGCTGCTGCTGGTCGACAGCGGCGGCCAGTACCTGGACGGCACCACCGACGTCACCCGCACCGTGGCCATCGGCGAGCCTTCGGCCGAGATGGTCCAGCGCAACACGCTGGTGCTCAAGGGCCACCTGGCCATCGCCCGCCTGCGCTTCCCGGCCGGCACCACCGGCTCGGCCATCGACGCGCTGGCAAGAATGGCCCTTTGGGCTCATGGGCTGGATTACGACCACGGCACCGGCCACGGCGTCGGCGTCTATCTGGGCGTCCACGAGGGTCCGCAGCGGATCAGCAAGGCGCCCAACACCATCGCCCTGCAGCCCGGCATGATCGTCTCCAACGAGCCCGGCTACTACAAGGACGGCGAGTACGGCATCCGCATCGAGAACCTGGAAGTCGTCATGCCCGCCGAACCGGTGGCCGGCGGCGACCGCCCGATGCACCGCTTCGAGGCCCTGACCCTGGCTCCCATCGACCGCCGCCTGGTCGACAAGGCGCTGCTGACGGCCGAGGAAGTCGCCCAGTTCGACGCCTACCACGCCCGCGTGCTGAAAGAGATCGGCCCGCGCGTCGAGCCGGAGATCCGCGCCTGGCTGGAAGAGGTGTGTCAGCCCCTGTGATCCCTCTCCCCTTGCGGGAGAGGGTGGTCCCCGCGAAAGCGGGGATCGGGTGAGGGGTTGCACGAACAGAAACGCCGCGAAAGCCGATCAGCTTTCGCGGCGTCTTGCGTCTGAGAGACCCCTCATCCGTCAGCTTCGCTGACACCTTCTCCCGCAAGGGGAGAAGGAGGRTCCTTACTTCACCCGGGTCCAGGTCTGGGTCTTGCACAGCGGCGCGACCACGCAGCCCTTCAGCTTCAGGGTGTTGGCGTCGGTCATGGTGATGGTGCCCGAATAGGTCGCGCCGTCGTCGGCCTTGTAGACCTTGCCGCCGGTCCACTTGTCGGGACCGCCGCTGAAGCCCCACAGCAGCTGCAGGCCCTTCAGCGGACGCGTGCGCAGCGACGGGTCCTTGTTCTTCTCGTCCTTGAGCGTCGGGTTCTTTTTGATGTTGTCCGAAGTCAGCAGCTTGCCGCACAGGCTGTTGCCGCAACGGCTGATCTCGACCTGGCCGCCGTTGGTCTCGGTCTGCCAGAGGCCGGTGATGTCCGCGGCCATGGCCGGCGCGACGAAGGCGGCGCTGGCGACGGCGGCGAGGATGGCGGTCCTGAGCATTTTGAATGCGACTCCCTAGAAGCCACGCGTTTGGAACGCGCGTTTTATCCCTCGTCGCCTATCTCGCCGCGAACGGCAAGGCGATTTCAGGGCATGCCATTCAAGGCAGGGGCGTAACCATCGCTTGCGCCGCCTGGTTCCGCTCGCGCTTCCTGCCCCAGCCGGCGGTCGCCTTCTCCAGACGGGGTTTCAGCCAGTCCTGCAGAGGCGCGTCGACCAGGCGCTCGAAGATCCAGGCGAACACCAGCGCCGCCGGGAAGGCCATGGCCCAGATCACCCAGTGGGCGGCCTCGTGCAGTTCGACCTTCTGGTCCAGCTGGCGCTGCAGCGCGAACCAGATCGCGCCGACGAACTGGTTGGTCAGGTACAGCGAGAACGACAGCCGCCCGCCGGTCTTGGCCCAGCCCCAGCCGTTCTGGGCCGAACCGCTGGCGGCGAAGATCAAGAGGCCCAGCAGGGCCAGGCTCGGATAGGCGAATTCGCCGACGATGTTCAGCACCACGAAGCCGACCACCGCGAACACCGCCAGGGCGTCGGCCAGCTTCGGGCCGATGACCACCTCGCGCGCCAGCCGGGCGATCAGCACGCCCATCAGGAACAGCGGAATGGCGCGATAGAGGCCGTTCTTCAGGTGCAGGTGGAACGACGGCAGGCCAAAGGCCTGGCGCGAGAACAGGTCCACCGCGACGAACACCGCCACGCCGGCCAGCAGCGCCATCCAGGGCGAGCCGATCCTGCCGAACGCCCGCCAGATCGTCGGGAACAGCGCATAGCAGACCAGCAGCGCCGACAGCGTCCAGGTGGGCATGTTCCAGCCCGACGGGCCCTGGAAGCCCCAGGTCTGGATGAGGAAGATCTGCTGGGGCAGCTGGTCCCACTGGTACCATTGCGGATTGCGCGGCTGCATGCCCAGCGCCGTGGTGCCCAGCACCAGCGCCACGAAGGCGGCGATCATGACCAGGTGCGCAGGCCACACCCGGCCGATGCGCTTGATCAGGAAGGCCCCGTCGTGGATCTGCCCGGCCGACACCCGCGACCCGTAGGCCCGGCCCAGCACGTAGCCCGACAGCATCAGGAAGAAGTCGGTGGCCAGATAGCCGCGCCCGAACGCCGGGTGGATCGCAAACAGCGAGACCGGCGCCTGCTCGGCGTAGTGATAGACCACGATGAAGAAGGCCGCGAAGAAGCGCAGCGCGTCCAGCGGCCCGCCGCGGGACAGCGGACGCGCGACCTTGGCCGTGTTTGCACCAGTATCGGACATGGCGGACTCCTTCGGGCAGGAAGGAGCAAAAGCGGCGCCAGGATCAAGGGCGAAGTCGCTTCCCCGACATAAGATCCTCCCCCTCTGGGGGAGGTGGCCCGAAGGGCCGGAGGGGGGCCGTTTTCAGCTTTCGGGGCGGGAGCCATTCCGCAACCACTCCCCCCACCGATCGCTACGCGATCACCTCCCCCACAGGGGGAGGTTCCTCATGGAACCGAGGATCAATCCCCCCGGTCGCCCKTCATCAGGCGGGCCTTGTCGCGCTGCCAGTCGCGCTCGGCGGCGGCCTCGCGCTTGTCGTGGGCCTTCTTGCCCTTGGCCAGGCCGATCTCCAGCTTGGCCAGGCCCTTCTCGTTCCAATAGAGCTTCAGCGGCACCAGGGTGCGGCCGTCGCGCTGCACCGCGCCGATCAGCTTCTCGATCTGCTTGCGGTGCAGCAGCAGCTTCCGGTGCCGGCGCGGCTCGTGGTTGAAGCGGTTGGCGTGGCCGTAGGGCGGGATGTCGGCGTTGATCAGCTTGATCTCCCGCCCTTCGACCGACGCATAGGACTCGGCGATGTTGGCCCGGCCGACGCGCAGCGACTTCACCTCGGTGCCGGTCAGCATGATGCCGGCCTCGAAGGTCTCCTCGATGAAGTAGTCGTACCGGGCGCGCCGGTTTTCCGCGATCGGCTTGGTCATCAGACCAGACCCGCCTCGCGCATGGCTTCCAGGATCGCGGGACGCACGGCTTCGCTGCAGGTCGTGATCGGCAGGCGCACGTCTTCGGTCGACAGGCCCAGCTGGGCCAGGGCGAACTTGGTCGGGGCCGGCGACGAGTCGAGGAACAGCGCCTTGTGCAGCTTGATCAGGCGGTCCTGCCAGTAGCGGGCCGTCTCCCAGTCGTTGCCGAAGCAGGCGTTCATGAAGGTGGCGCAGGCGTCCGGCGCGACGTTGGACGTGACCGAGATCACGCCGTGGCCGCCGTGGGCCATGTAGCCCAGCGCGGTCGGATCATCGCCCGACAGCATGACCCAGTCCTCGCCGCAGGTGATGCGCTGCAGGCTGATGCGGGTCAGGTCGCCGGTGGCGTCCTTGATGCCGACGATGTTGGGCAGCTTGGACAGGCGCACCAGGGTGTCGTTGGAGATGTCCACGCCCGTGCGGCCGGGCACGTTGTAGACGAACACCGGCAGCTCCACGGCGTCGTTGATCGCCTTGTAGTGCTGGTACATGCCCTCCTGGCTGGGGCGGTTGTAGTAGGGCGTGACCACCAGGGCCGCGTCGGCGCCGACGGTCTTGGCGTGGCGCACCAGGTCGATGGCCTCGTCGGTCGAGTTCGAGCCCGCGCCGGCGATCACCGGCACGCGGCCGCGGGCGGTCTTCACGCACAGTTCGACCACGCGCTTGTGCTCGTCGTGCGACAGGGTCGAGGTCTCGCCCGTCGTGCCGACCGGCACCAGGCCGTGCACGCCGCCGGCGATCTGGCGCTCGACCAGGGCGACGAAGCCTTTCTCGTCGACCTCGCCGTTCAGGAACGGGGTGACCAGGGCCGGGATGACGCCCTTGAACGGGGAATGGACCATGACTTGCAATTTGCCGTGAGCAGACGCCGCGAGAGTTGCGGCTGAAACGTGGGGGCGGACAATATGTCCCCGCCCCCATCGACCGCAACTGGTCGTTCCGACCTTTTCGTCGCCGAAGGGCGTCGAAAGGCGGGTCGATCCGTCGGCGAACCGGGCTATAGACGCCTGACGGCCAAAAATCGGCCGCCGGACGCCGGCATTCAGGCGTCTCGACCACCGTTCGGCGCTACTCGACAGGCAAGGAGACCGCGTTTTGGCTTTTGGGATTCGTCGGCTTCTTCTTGGTTGCGTCAGCCTGACCCTGGTCGCGAGCGTCGCCGACGCCCAGACCGAGCAGCTGGACGAGGAAGGCCTGCCGACCGCGCCCCAGCCCTACAGCGGTTCGGCCCGCCCCGGCCTCGTCAACACCCCGCCCACCGCCTACGCCGGCACGCTAAGCGACACCGACGCGGGCAACCTGCGCGCGGCCGTCATGGGCCAGCGCTCGGCCGCGACCGTGCGCGCGGCGATGATGGGCATCTCCGATCCCCTGGCCCGCAAGATCGCCCTGTGGGCCCTGGCCGACGTCGGCGCCGAGAGCATGAGCTTCTTCGAGCTCGACCAGGCCCGTCGCGACCTCAACGGCTGGCCGCGCAGCTCGCGACGCGACCTTCCGGCCGAAAAGGCCCTCTCGACCTCCGGCCTGACCCCGGCCCAGACCATCGCCTGGTTCGGCGGCGCCGAGCCGCTGACCGCCGAAGGCGCCATGGCGCTGGCCAGCGCCTACCAAGCCAGCGGCCGCAATCAGGACGCTACGAACCTCATCCGCCGCTTCTGGCGCGGCAAGACCTTCGAGGCCGACGCCCAGCGCGCCATGCAGGCACGCTTCGGCGCGCTGCTCACCGCCGACGACTACGCCCAGCGCGCCGACATGCTGCTGTACGGCCCGCAAGGCCCGGCCGCGCGCGACATGGTCGCCATGCTGCCCTACGACCAGCAGGCGACCGCCCAGGCCCGCATCGCCCTGCGCTCCAACGCCTCCAACGCCAACGACCTGGTGGCCGCCCTCACCCCGGCCCAGCAGGTCTCGCCGGGCGTGGCCTTCGAGCGCGCGGCCTATATGCGCCGCAAGGGCATGGACGTGATGGCGCTCGATCTGGTGCGCTACTTCCCCGCCGCCCCGCCGTCCGACGACACCGCCGGTCCGATCTGGCGCGAGCGCAAGCAACTGGTCATGTCGGCCATCAAGAACGGCGACAGCCGCGGCGCCTATGCGGCCGCCAACGCCGGCCTGCCCGGCGGCGCCGACGCGGCCGAGGCCGAGTTCTTCGCCGGCTGGATCGCGCTGTCGCGCCTGAAGGACGCCAACGCCGCGGCCGCCCACTTCAGCCGCATCAACGAGATCGGCGCCTCGCCGATCACCCGCGGGCGGGCTCTCTACTGGCAGGGCCGCGCGGCCGAGGCGCAGGGCGACGTCATCGCCGCCCAGGCCTTCTACGCCGAGGGCGCACGCCACATCACCACCTTCTACGGCCAGCTGGCCGCCGAGAAGGCCGGCATCAAGGAAATCCGCCTCGACAAGGATCCGGTGATCACTCAGGCCGACCGCGCCCGCTTCGAAAGCCGCGAACTGGTCCGCGCCGCCAAGCTGCTGCGCGACGTCGGCGCCAACGACGCCTTCCGCTCGCTGGTCCTTTATATCGACGACCAGCTGCCCACGGCCCAGGAGCAGGCCCTGCTAGTCGACTTCGCCCGCAACACCGGCGACCAGGACCTGGCCATGCGCGCGGTCCGCACCGCCGCCCAGCGCGGCTTCATCCTGCCCGAGCGCGGCTATCCCCTGCTCGACCACCACTTCACGCCGATCCCCGGCGCGGCCGAGACCGCCTTCGTCTATTCGATCTCGCGCCAGGAGAGCAATTTCGATCCCCGCGCCCGCTCGGGCGTCGGCGCGCGCGGCATGATGCAGCTGATGCCGCCCACCGCCGCCGGCGTCGCCCGCAAGCTGGGCGAAAGCCACAGCGTCGATCGCCTGTTCGAGCCCGACTACAACATGCGCCTGGGCTCGGTGTACCTGGGCGACATGATCAACCGCTTCAGCGGCTCCTACATCATGGCCGCCGCGGCCTACAACGCCGGCCCCGGCCGCCCGCCGCAATGGACGGCCCTGTGCGGCGACCCGCGCGGCGCCAGCACCGACCCGCTCGACTTCATCGAGTGCATCCCGTTCAGCGAGACCCGCAACTACGTGATGCGCACCCTTGAGACGACGATGGTCTACCGCGCCCGCCTCAACGGCGGCGTCGCCCCCCTGACCCTCTCGGCCGACCTCAAGCGCGGCGGCTACAGCTACGTCCCAGGCGCCGGGACGATGGCCCCGATCGGGGGGCGGTAGGGGAAATCCCCTCCGCCCAGCCCTATCTCCCGTCATTCCCGCCCTTGTGGCGGGAACCCCTGGTTCCGCTTTCAGGTGAGGCGCAAGCGACGTGCTCAGCACGTCGCCCCATCCACTCTTCCGGCTGACAGAGGGTTTCCCGCCACAAGGGCGGGAATGACGGGAAATGGAGAAAAGCGCTAGACCCCCTTCTTCTTCGCGTAGGTCTCGAACAGGGTCGGCCAGGCCGCCACCGGCTTGCCGGCTATCGAGCGCAGGCCGAAACCGTGGCCGCCTTCCTCGAAGACGTGCAGCTCGGCCGGGATCGCCTTGGCCTTCAGCGCCGCGAACATCATCAGGCTGTTCTCGACCGGCACGGCCTTGTCGTCGGCGGCGTGGACCAGGAACACCGGCGGCGTGCGCCCGCCCACCCCGGTTTCGGCCGAATAGGCCTGCACCGCCTCGAACGACGGAGACGCGCCCAGCAGCTGCTTGCGCGAGCCGGCGTGGGTGGTCCCGGCCACCATGGTGATCACCGGATAAATCAGCGCCGACAGGTCGGGGCGCGCGGAAAGATCATCGGCGGCGTCGACGCGGTCATAGACCTGGGCCTCGAAGCGGGTGGTCAGGCTGGCGGCCAGGTGCCCGCCGGCCGAGAAGCCCATGACGGCGATGCGGCCGCCGTCGAACTTCATGCCCGGCGCCCACGAGCGCACCAGGCGCAGGGCCCGCTGGGCGTCCTGCAGCGGCGCGTCCGGCCCCGCGCCCCAGCCGTCGCCCGGCAGGCGATAGAGCAGGACGAAGCAGGTGTAGCCGCGATCGGCCAGCCACTGGGCGGTCTCGAAGCCTTCCTTGTCCATGACGACGCGCTCGTAGCCGCCGCCGGGGATCAGGATCACGGCCGCGCCATTGGGCTTGCGCGGGCGAAACAGGCTGAGCGTCGGCTTGCGGGTATGGGTCACGGCCCGGTCGCGCGGGCCCTTGCCGTCGCTGCGCTCGGTCACCGCCTCCTGCGCCGTCACCCCCGCCGAGCCCGGCGGATCGCCGGGCCACAGGGAGCGCACCTCGCTGGGCTCGGGAACGGCCGGCTTGCGCGCGGCGCTGGCCATGCTCGCGCTCGACAGGGCGGTGATCCCTGCCAGCAGGGCGAAGGCGCTCCGGCGGTTCAGTTGCGGCATGACGTTTCTCCCGAACTCTACTGTTGGGCCGGACTTTAAGGCTCTCGGTAACCGGTGGACAAGGTCAGCGGGGCCGCCCGCCGAACTTCAGGTGATGCAGCACGATGCCGCTGGTGGTCGCCACGTTCAGCGAGTCGAAGCCGCCCGCCATCGGAATGCCGATCCCCTCGGCCCTGGCGATGACCTGCGCCGACAGCCCCGGGCCCTCCGCGCCCAGCAGCGCCGCCGCCCGGGCCGGCGGCTCCAGCTCGGCGAGCGTGCGGTCCGCCGACGGCGTCAGGGCCAGCGGCGTGAAGCCCGCGTCGCGCAACAGGTCGACCACATCCTCGCCGCGGCCGATGTATCCGGTGGGCACGCTCAGCGTCGCTCCCACCGAGACGCGGATGGCCTTGCGATAGAACGGGTCGCAGCAATCGGCGTCCAGCAGCACCGCATCGGCCCCGAAGGCGGCGGCGTTGCGGAAGATGCCGCCGAGGTTGTCGTGATTGGCGATGCCCTGCAGCGCCACCACCACCGCCCGCTCGGGCAATTGCGCCAGCAGCTGCGCGGCCGGGGTCGCCTGCGGCTTGCGGCCCACCGCCAGCACCCCGCGATGCAGGTGGAAGCCCGCCACCGCGTCCAGCACCGCCTGCTCCACCAGATAGACCGGCGTCTCGTCCGCCAGCCCGGCGAACACCTCCGAAAGCTTGTCCCGCCGCTTGGGATCGATCAGCAGCGACTCCACCCGCTGGGGCGCGTCGCGCACGAAGGCCCGCAGCACCGTCTCGCCCTCGGCGATGAACCGCCCTTCCCGGCCCACCAGATCGCGCTCCTTGATGTCGCGATAGGCGGCCACGCGCGGGTCGGCGGGATCGGTGATGGCGATGAACTGCGGCACGGGGGCTCCGCTGGGGACTCTCTACCGCACGCCCCGTATCGGAAGGATCGCCAGACCGCCAGCCATGGCCAGCCCCGCGGCCACCAGGAACAGCGAATGATAGTCCGTGCGGCTGGGCCCCAGGAACCACACCGCCAGCACCGGGGCCAGCGCCTGGGGCAGCGTGTTGGCCAGGTTGATGACCCCCAGGTCCTTGCCCGCGTCGTCCTGCGAGGGCAGCACCTGGCTGACCAGGGCGATGTCGACGGCGTAGTAGCAGCCCGCCCCGCAGCCGAAGACCACGAAGCCGACCAGCACCACCGCCCAGCCCGGCGTCAGCGAGAAGGTCACCATGGCCGCCGCCAGGATCATCGCCGCCCCGGCCGCGAACAGCTTTCGCCGTCCCAGCCGGTCGCTCAGCATGCCGAAGATCATCGCGCAGCCCACATTGGCGACGGTCGCCACGGTGGTCAGCAGGGCCAGTCCCTGCTCGGCCCGCTGGCCGGGGAACAGCGCCGGATAGTTCAGCGCGTCCTGCAGGTAGTAGAGCATGTAGCACTGGGTCAGGGTGATCGCGACCAGCACCATGAACCGGCTGACCCAGGCCAGGGCGAAGTCGGGATGCTTGCGCGGGTCGACCCACAGCCCCTTGAGGAACCCGACCAGGCTGAAACGCTCGGTGGCGTCGGCGGTGATCGGCGGGTCCTTCAGGCGCAGGGCGAAGGGCGCGATGGCCAGCACCAGCACCACGCTGATGGCCGCATAGCGCGAGGCCTCCGAGGCCAGCAGGCCGCCGACCAGCACCGCCCCGGCCACCGCGCCGATGGGATGGYCAAGGCTGAGGAACGCCGCCACCCGGCCCTTCTGGGCGTCGGGCACGCGGTCGGGCAGCAGCGCCAGCAGCGCGGCGAACAGCATGTTGAAGGCCAGCTGGAAGCCGATGACGCCGAGGATCAGCTCCAGACGGCTGTCGGCCAGCATGATCGCCACATACGAGGCCAGCGTGCCGACCAGGCCGATCAGCAGCCAGGGCCGTCGCCGTCCGAAGCGCGAGGTCGTCCGGTCGCTGATCGCGCCGGCCAGCAGGTTGGCGATGCTGGCCGTCAGCGCGCCCCAGAACGCCGTCTGGCTGAGCACCAGCGCCTTCTGGGCCGGGTCGAGGGCGGCCGCCTTCAGCGGCAGCAGCACCTGGATCAGCGGCATGAAGCTGATGAACGCGCCGATCTGGGCGAAGGTGAAGGCGGCGATGAAACTCGGCCGTACCGGTTCGACCGGCCGGCTGGCGCCGCTCCGCGACATGGCTGCTCCCTGTAACCGACGCGGTCATTTGAAGCCGCCGCGTTCGCCTGCCCGGCGACCTTCGCCGCGCCGCCAGCGCCCGACAAGGGGCGTTCGAGCCTGTCCCCGAGTTTTTTCGTCGCCGGCGGGGTCGCGCTGCGCACGACAAATGCTCTAGGCTCGGACAAAGGGTTGAGTCCGCTAGCGGGGGAAACGGCAGACCGATGGCCTCGGTGACCATCTACGACGTGGCGGCGCGCGCCGAGGTTTCGATCAAGACCGTCTCGCGGGTCATGAACAACGAGCCGAACGTGCGGCCGGTCATGCGCGAGCGCGTGCTCGAGGCCGCCCAGGCGCTCGGCTACAGCCCCAACCTGTCGGCCCGCAGCCTGGCCGGCTCCAAGAGCTTCGTCATCGCCGTCTTCGTCGACGCCGCGCTGACCATCGACCACTGGCGCAGCGAGCGCGGCGCCGACTACCTGTCGCGCATCCAGCTGGGCGCCACGCTGCAGTGCCGCGACGCGGGCTACCACCTGCTGGTCGAGCTGATCGACCACGAGGCCCCGCAGATCCGCCAGGAGGTCGGCGCCCTGCTGGCCGCGCTCAAGCCCGACGGCGTGATCCTGACCCCGCCCAGCTCCGACAACGAGATCGTGCTGGAGCTGCTGAACAAGGCCGGCACGCCTTACGTTCGCCTGGGCCCGGAAGAGGCCGAGCGGCCCGGTCCGCGCGTCCACATGGACAACTTCGCCGCCGCCCGCGACGTCACCGAGCACCTGGCCGGCCTTGGCCACAAGCGCATCGGCTTCGTGGTCGGCGAGCCGCGCCACGGCGCCAGCCAGGCCCGTCGCGCCGGCTATGTCGCCGCGATGGAGGCCCGAGGGCTGCCCGTCGACGAGGCCTGGATCCGCCAGGGCGACTTCACCTTCCAGTCGGGCCACGACGCGGCCAAGGCCCTGCTGGCCCTGCCCGACCGCCCCACGGCGATCTTCGCCTCCAACGACGACATGGCGCTGGGCGTGCTGGCCGCCGCCGCCGAGGCCGGCGTGCTGGTGCCCGGCGAGGTCTCGGTCGCCGGCTTCGACGACAGCCCCAGCGCCCGCTTCTCGCGCCCGCAGCTGACCACCGTGCGCCAGCCGGTGGTCGAGATGGCCGAGCTGGCCACGCGCCTGCTGATCAAGGGCCAGGTCAAGGGCGGCGCGGCCGGGGCCATGGCCGCCCCGATCGACGAGCTGCTGCCGTTCGAGCTGATCCACCGCGCCTCGACGGCCCCGCCGCCGGCGCCCTAGAGCGCGATATAGCCCCGGCGCACGGCGGCGACGACGGCCTGGGTGCGGTCGCCGACGTCGAGCTTGAGATAGATCGTCTTCAGGCAGGCCTTGATCGTGTCGGGCGACACCGACATGCGCCGGGCGATCTCCTTGTTGGCCCGGCCTTCGGCCACCTGCAGCAGGATCGCGCGCTCGCGCTCGGTCAGCGGCTCTTCCAGCGCGTGCAGGGCGATCTCCTGGGCGATCTCCGGCGCCAGCACCCGCCGGCCGGCGTGCACGTTGCGGATGGTCTCCAGCAGCTCCTTGCGGATGCAGTTCTTCAGCAGATAGCCGCTGGCCCCCGCCTTCAGGGCGCGCAGGGCCAGGGTGTCGCCGGGATAGGTGGTCAGGACGATCACCGCCGCCCGGGGGTCCAGCCCCCGGATGCGCTCGATCGCCGCCACCCCGTCCAGCCCCGGCATCTGGATGTCCATCAGGGTCAGGTCCGGGCGCAGCGCGGCGAACGCCTCCAGCGCCTGCACGCCGTCGGCCGCCTCGCCCACCACCCGCATGTCGGCCTGCCGGTCCACCAGCCCGACGATGCCGTCGCGCAGCATCGGATGGTCGTCGACCACCAGGATCCGGATGAGATCGGCGGCGCGGGCGCTCGGATCATCCATGCCAGGGTCTCCCACGCCAGGGCCTCCAGGACAGCAGTTCGCGCCACGACGGCGCCGGGCGCGGACTATAGGCCGTCCGCGCCGGGATGGTGACGACTATGCGCGTGCCCGCGCCCGGTCGGCTGTCGATGACCAGCCGGCCGCTGAGGGTGCGCGCCCGCTCCCGCATGCCCGCCAGCCCAAAGTGGCGGTGACGGCCGCCGTCGCGCAGGATCTCCGGCGCCATGCCCCGGCCGTCGTCGACGACCAGGACGGCCAGCCGGCGCGGGCCGAAGGCCACGCGCACCTCGATGCAGCCGGCGCCGGCGTGGGCCCGCGCATTGGCCACCGCCTCGCCGACGATCGCCAGCACCTCGTCGGCGGCGATCTCGTCCAGCGCCCGGGGCGCGCCCTCGACGAAGACGCCCACCGGCGGCCCGCCCTCGCCTCCCTGCGCCTGGATCAGCTTGGACAGCGCCGCCTCCAGGTCCTCGGCGCGATCGGCCGCGCGCAGGTCCAGCACCCGGTCGCGGGCCTGGCCCAGCACCTCRTCGGCGGCGTCGAGCGCCTGCTCCAGCGGCGCCCGCTGCGGCTGCCCGCGCGGCAGGTCCTCGACGATCAGCTGGAAGCGCAGGATCAGCCCCTGCACGCCCTGCAGCAGCGTGTCGTGCAGTTCGCGGGCGATCCGCTCACGCTCGGCGATGCGCTCGTTCATCCGCGTCCGCATCCGCGCCGTCACCGCCCGCAGCCGCACCCGGTACAGCACCCAGACCATGGCCGCGAAGGCCAGCAGGCACAGCACCAGGAACAGCCGCGACTGCCAGAAGGTCGGCGGCACGACCACGTCCAGCGAAGCGCCCGTCGTGTTCCAGACCCCGTCGTCGTTGGCGGCCGTGACCGTGAAGCGGTACTGGCCCGGCGGCAGGTTGTTGTAGAAGGCCGTGCGGCGCGATCCGGCCTCGACCCACGCCTCGTCGATCCCCGCCAGCCGATAGCGGAAGCGCACCCGGCCGGGCGTGCGCAGGCTCAGCCCCGCATAGTCGATCTGCAGCCTCGAGGTTCCGACCGGCAGCGCCACCGCCCCCGTGGGCGAGAACGACCGCCCGCCGGCCGTCACCGCCCGGATCAGCACCGGCGGCGGCGCATCGTTGCGCACCAGGCCGCCGGGCGTGATGCGCATGACGCCGGCCGTGCCCAGGAACCACAGGCGCCCATCCCCGCCCCGCGCGGCGCGTACGCCGTCATAGCGCGCCGAGCCGCTGGTCAGGCCGTCCAGCTCGTCGAACACCCGGTGCGGGATCGGCGCATCGGGATTGACGAAGGCCCGGGCCAGGTCGGCGGCCGACAGCCGCACGATGCTCGAGAAGGTGAACAGCCAGACCTCGCCGTCCGGCGTCTCCAGCATGTAGCGCACGTTGCGCAGCCAGGGATGGCGGCGCAGGTCGATGTGGTCGATCCGGCCGGCGCTCAGCCGCGCCAGCCCGGCCGCCCCGCCCACGACGAGACCCGCCGAGCCGTCGTGGACAAAGGTCAGGCGCCCCAGCCGCAACTGCGCCGCGCTCCAGGTCGTCGTCTTGTCGCCGTCGATGCGGATCAGGCTTGAAAAGCCGTTGATGACGATCGGTCGTCCCTGACGATCGATGGCGAACTGCGCGTCGCGCAGATCGGCCCGGGCCCGAAGATCGTGCCAGCCGTCCTGGTCGTGCATCGCCAGGCCACGGTCGCTGGAATAGAGCCAGAGCTTGCCGCTGGCGCTGACCGCGCACTGGAACATCACGCGCGGGGCGTCCATGGGAAACGACCGCGCCGTACGGCCGTCCCGGATCTCGTCCACGACGCCGTCATGCACCAGGAAGGCCACGCCGTACCCGCCACAGACATGCATGTCCCGCATCCCTCCCTGGCGAATGCGCCGGGGCGGCTGATAGGGGCGGATCACGAACAGGCCGCTGGTGTCTCCCACATAGACCAGGCCCGCCCCGTCCTCGGCGATGTAGTACTCGTCCGCGCCGGAGGGGATGATCGTCTCGTCGACGATGCTGGGGGCCACGAAGGCGTTCAGGCCGCGCTCGCCCCCGGCCCAGACCGTGCCCTCGCGATCGATGAAGATCGACGCCGTCTGGTCGTCGGTCAGGCCGTCCTTGACGCCATAGGTCGTCATCACGCCCGCCCCGTCGGGATGGGTGATGCGAAACAGCCCCGCCGAGCCGGTCGAGCCCCACAGGCTGCCGTCGGGCGCGAAGACGATCTTTGTGCGCAGGCGTCGCCCCGGCGCCGGATAGTTCGGCAGGCCCCGCGTGCTGGTCTGGCCCGCGGCGTAGTCGGGCAGCCGGCGCGTGCCCGCCTGGTCGGAGATCCAGATATGACCGGCGCCGTCCTCGGCCAGGCCCGGCCCCAGGGCGACCTTGGCGTCCGTCGTCTCGAACCGGCGCGCCCCCCGCCGCAGGAAGAACAGCTTGTCCTGCGTGGCCACCCACAGCACCCCGTCGCGCGCGGCCGCCATCGACATGATCCAGCCTTCGGGCGCGTCCCAGCCCGGCCCCAGCGTCTCCCAGCGCCCGCCGACGAAGCGCGACAGCGAGTTCGTCCCCCTCGCATTGACCGCCCAGATGACGCCGTCCTGGTCCTGCAGCAGTTCGGTGATCTGGCGCGAGGGATCGGGCATGCCGGTCGAGACGAAGCGGCCGCCCCGGAAGTTCGACACGCCCTCGCCCTGGAAGCGGCCGACCCAAAGCTCGCCCGCCCGGGTCTCCAGCAGCTGGGCGACGCCATAGAAGACCGTGGGATCGTCGCTGGCCGGCGAGAAGGTGTCGAAGGTCACGCCGTCGAACCGCGCCAGGCCGTCCGAGCCCGAGATCCACAGATAGCCGTCCCGCGTCTGGACGATGTCGTTGATCCGGCCCGGCGCCGAGGCCGCGCCCCGCCAGGCGGTGTGGCGAAACTGCGCGATCGACAGGGCGTCGGACTGGGCCCGCGCCGACGGCGAGGCCAGCAGGAACACGGCCAGCAGGGCCAGCACGAGGACGCCCCGCGAACCTCGAAAGTCGATCATCGCGTCCCCCTGAAGCCGGACTGAAGCCAAGCCCCACACTGCGCCGAACCTCGCCGCGCCCTCATACCCGTTCGGGTAAACGCTCGCTCCCCGGTTGGCCTTGAGGCTCAAGCACAGCCGGAGAACAGTGTCATTGGAAATCGCGGAGGCGTCGACGAACGCCGCCCGCACGCCTCCGGAGAAACACCGATGACCCGCATGCTCCTCGGCGCCGCCAGCGCGGCCGCCGCCCTCGTCGCCGGCCTGGCGACGGCCTCGCCGGGGCTGGCCCAGCCGCCGCCCTTCCCCGCCTCGTTCAAGACCAGCCAGATCACCACCAACGGCGCGACGATCCACGTGCGGGTCGGCGGCAAGGGGCCGGCGGTCGTGCTGCTGCACGGCTATGGCGAAACGGGCGACATGTGGGGCCCGATGGCCGCCGACCTGGCCCGCGACCACACCGTCGTCGTGCCCGACCTGCGGGGTCTTGGCCTGTCGTCGCGCCCGGCCGGCGGCTACGACAAGAAGACCCAAGCCGGCGACGTGGCCGGCGTGCTCGACGCCMTGAAGATCGACAAGGCCGACCTCGTCACCCACGACATCGGCAACATGGTCGGCTACGCCTTCGCCATGCAGCGCCCCGAACGCGTCGGCCGCTTCGTCCTGATCGACGCGCCGGTGCCGGGGATCGGTCCCTGGGAAGAGATCCTGAAGAACCCGCTGCTCTGGCACTTCCGCTTCGGCGGCCCGGACATGGAGCGCCTGGTGGCGGGCCGCGAGCGGATCTATCTCGACCGCTTCTGGAACGAGTTCTCGGCCGATCCGGCCAAGTTCTCCGAAGGCGCCCGGGCCCACTACGCCAAGCTCTACGCCCAGCCGGGCGCCATGCACGCCGGCTTCGCCCAGTTCGCCGCCTTCGACCAGGACGCCATCGACGACAAGGCCATCCTCGCCGAGAAGGGCAAGCTGCCGATGCCGGTCCTGGCCCTCGGCGGCGAGAAGTCGTTCGGCCTGACCATGGCCGCGGTGATGCGCTACACGGCCAGCGACGTCACCGAGGGGGTGATCCCCGCCTCCGGCCACTGGATCATGGAAGAGAACCCGGCCGCGACGGTGAAGATCGTCCACGACTTCCTCGACGCCAAGCCGGCGGCCAAGCCGTGAGTGCTCGTCGCGCCGCCGCCCTCGGCCTGGCCCTGGCCGGCGCCGTCCTGGCCGGGCCGCTGCACGCCCAGGAACTGCGCTTGACGCCGCCTGAGATCGCGGCCCTGGCCAAGGGCGGCGCTGGGGCCGGCACCTCGGGCGTGGCCGGGATCAAGACCACCACCCTCTACGGCGATCCGACCAGGCCAGGCCCCTACACGATCGAGATCCGCGTACCGCCCCACACCCGCATCGCCGCCCACAGCCACAAGGACGAGCGAACGGCCGTGGTGGCCTCCGGCGTCTGGTACTTCGGCTACGGCAAGAGGAACGAGGACCCGCTGGTCAAGGAATTGCCCCCGGGCAGCTTCTACACCGAACCGGCGGGCGTGGATCACTTCGCCCAGACGCATGACCAGCCCGCCAGCGTCTACATCTTCGGCTACGGCCCCACGAGCACCGACTACGTCGTCGCCGCGGACGCGCCCAAGCCCTGACCCCGACGAGAAAGGGGCGCGGCCCTCGCGGACCGCGCCCCTTTTTGATTTCAATATCTGAAAGCCTCAGCGGCCCGGGCGGGCGAACGCGGCGACCTTGGCGCGGGCGGCGTGCACCGGATGCTCCGGCTCGGCGTAGCGCTGGGCCGGCGCGGCATGGCCAGACCCGATGCGGAAGCCGCCGACATGGTTGGCCAGGTCCGCCGCCTCGGCGCGCAGGGCGCGGGTGGCGTCGGTCGATCGCTGGGCCATGGCGGTGTTGCGCTGGGTGACCTGGTCCAGCTGGCCGACGGCGCTGTTGACCTCGGTCAGGGCGCTGGCCTGCTCGTTGGCCGAGGCGGCGATCTCGTTGACCAGGCTGTCGATGGCGCCGACCTTGTCGACGATGCCGCGCAGGGCGTCGCCCGTCTGGCGCACCAGTTCGACGCCCTCGCCCACCTGGCGGCTGGAGTCGGAGATCAGGCTCTTGATCTCCTTGGCCGCTTCGGCCGAGCGCTGGGCCAGGGCCCGCACTTCCTGCGCCACGACGGCGAAGCCCTTGCCCGCGTCGCCGGCGCGGGCGGCTTCGACGCCCGCGTTCAGCGCCAGAAGGTTGGTCTGGAAGGCGATCTCGTCGATGACGCCCAGGATGTGGTTGACCTGGTTGGACGAGCTTTCGATCTGGCTCATCGCTTCGGCGGCGCGGGTGACCACCGCGCCCGAGCGCTGGGCTTCGGTGGCGGCCTCGCCGACGCGCGAGGACACCTCGCGGGCGCTCTGGGCGGTCTTGGCGACGGTCGAGGTCAGCTGCTCCACCGCCGCGGCGGTCTGCTCCAGGGTGGCGGCCTGCTGCTCGCTGCGCATGGCCAGGTCGTCGGCGGCCKAGGCGATCTCGTCGGCGCCCGAGCGGATGCCGCGGGTGGCGCGGTCGACCGCGCCCATGGCTTCTGCGAGGGCGGCGGCGGCTTGGTCGAAGTCGGACTTCAGGCTGACGAACTCGGGCGACAGGGCGCCGTCGACGCGGGCCGACAGGTCGCCGGCCGCCAGGCGCGACAGCGCCTCGCCCACCGCGCGCACGGCGTCGGCCTGGCGCTGCTCGGCGCTGGCGCGCTCGGCTTCCAGCTGGTCGCGCTCGTCCTGCAGCAGTTCCAGATAGGTCGAGATGGCCAGGTCCATGTCCAGCATGACCGCCTTGTTCAGCGCCACCAGGCCGTCGGCCAGCTCGGCGTCGTTCTTGGCGTTGGCGAACAGGCCCTTGGCGCGCTTTTCGACCATGGCGCGGATCAGCTTCTCGGCCACCAGGGCGTAGCCGCCGATGTACCAGCGCGGCTCCAGGCCGATGACGGCGTGGGCCTTGCCGATGCGGGCGACGTCGCCCTCGTAGTCGGCGCCGTACTCGGCCGTGGCCAGGCGACGCCAGTGCGAGGCCTGGCGGCCCTGGGCGTTGCTGATGTGGGCGTCGTTCGAGAACATCTTGCGCGTCTCGGGGAAGACCCGGACCTGCGCGTAGAAGGCGTCCAGCGCGCCGTTGATCTCGGCGTCGATCACCGGCTTGGCGGCCCGCAGGGCGGCGCGGTCCTTGTGGTCGAAGCGCATGAAGCTCATGCGCTGGTCGAGCTGGTTCTGCGCGCTCATGCCGCCACCCCTGGTCACTGGAATCCTGATCGGAAGAGCCGTGACGGCAATTCATTAACCAAGATTGAAACCCGGGCGGGTTCTTACGCAAAAGCCGTATAAGCCGCCGTCCTGCGACGTCCCGTCACGCCGTCCAGAGATAGCGCCAGGTCTCAGAGATCGGCTTGCCGTCGCGGGTCAGGCGCAGGCTGAGCTCGGCCTGCTTGCCCGTGGGCTTGAGGCCGAACGCCGCCCGGGCGGTGGCCGCCCGCGGATAGGGCGTGATGTTGCTCCAGGTGGTCTCGCCGCCCTTGGCCTCGATGTCGAGCTTAACGCCGTCCAGCCCGTCGGCCAGCATCGGACCCGACAGGTCGATGGTGAACATCCGAAGGCCGTCCTGCGCGTCGGCCCCGGTGCGGGTGCGCACCACCCTCGCCTCGCCGTCGCCCAGGCGCTCGCCGCCCCAGTGCAGGCGGTAGGACAGGTCCACGCGCGAGCCGGCCTCCCACGGCGCGTCCGGCCGCCAGAAGACGGCGATGTTGTCGTCGCTCTCCTTGCGGGTGGCCAGCTCGGCCAGCACCACCGCGCCCTTGCCCCAGTCGCCCTGCGGCTCGACCCACAGGCTGGGCCGCAGGTCGTAGCGGGCTTCCAGGTCGCCATAGTCCTCCAGACGCCGGGCCCGCTGCACCAGGCCAAAGCCCCGCGGGTTCTCGTCCTGGAAGTACGACAGGCGGTGGGCGGTCGGGTTGGTCAGCGGCCGCCAGATCTGCTCGCCGGTCCCGGTCAGCATGGCCAGGCCGTCGCTGTCGTGCACGGCGGTGCGGAAGTCGTCGCCGCGCGGACCGTCCGAGACGTTGAACAGGAACATGCTGCTCTGCGCGGCCACGCCCATCTTGGTCATCTTCACGCGCGGGAAGATCGTGGCCGTGACGTCGAACGTCACGCTCTGGCCCGGCCGGATCGTGAAGCTGTAGGCGCCCGTGCAGCTGGGGCTGTCCATCAGCGCGTGCACCGTCACCGTCTCGGCCCCGTCGGCCGGGCGCTCCAGCCAGAAGCGCTCGAAGACCGGGAATTCCTCGTTCGGCTCGCCCGCGCCGATCGCCAGCCCGCGCGAGGACAGGCCGTAGAACTGGTCGCGGCCCAGGCTGCGGAAATAGCTCGCGCCCTGGAACACGGCGATCTCGTCCAGCTTGTCGGCGCGGTTCAGCGGCCACAGCAGGCGCAGGCCCGAAAAGCCGCCGATGGCCTTGGCCGCCCCGGCGTGCTCGCCCGGCACGTCGAACATCTCCGGATCGAACGGCACCGGCCGCGCCACGCCGCCCTCGACCTCGTAGATCGGGAAGACGCGCGGATAGAGATAGGCCGGCGGGAAGAACTCGGCCCGGAACGGCGCCGGCCGGTCGGCCCACAGGGCGTGCTCGCCGCGGAACCGGATTCGGAAATATTCGTCGTAGGACAGCCCCGCCAGGCCCTTGTCGCCGCCCGTGGCCGGCGCGCGGTAGGGTTTCCTGGCCAGGCCTTGCGCCAGATCGCGCAGGATTTCCGGCGAGAACGCCTCGCCTTCCACCGATGCGGGTTGCGCCGCAGCAAGACGCGGAAGCATGGCCACCAGCGCTCCGAGAGACAGCGTGCCGAGCGCGCCGCGCCGGCTGACAGAAGCAAATTCCATGCGGCCCTTCTATGCCGCGCGTCCGTGCGACGCTACAAACCGAGCGTTGGATTATCGCCAGTTGACGGCGTCTTTGCGGCGGCGCCGCATAAAGCTGCAAGCCGAGTCGTCCGTGTTCGGCCATGATGGTGACGCAACAAGCTGCGCCTTGAAGCGTTTGAGCCGGCGACACAGTCCCTGCTAGGCTGGGCGTGCGTTGTAACGAGGGGTAAGCGCAGTAGATGGGCGTGCCGGCGGAATTCACCCTGGACGACAAGGACGGCGGCAAGTCCGTCGTGCTTTCCGGGGACTGGACGGCGCGCGGCATGGCCGACGCCGGCCTGCGACTCGCCGAGGCCATGAAGGGCTCGGAGGCGTTCGACCTCGACCTCACCAGCATGAACCGCTGCGACACGGCCGGCGCCTACGCCATCATCCGCGCCGCCGACGGCCGCCTGTCGGCCGGAAACATCAAGGCCCGCCCCCAGACCCTGCGCCTGCTGGAGCTGGTCGGCGAGGCCACCCAGGCCGAGTGCCCGCCCGACAACCGCCTGCACGGCGTCGTCGCCCTGCTCGACCGCATCGGCCGGGGCCTGTTCGACCTGCTGCGCGACGGCTACGGCACGCTGATCTTCCTGGGCCACCTGCTGACCGCCCTGGCCCGCTGCGCCGTCAACCCGCGCAAGATCCGCTGGGCCCCGATCGTGGCCCTGTCCGAGCGCGCGGGCCTGGACGCCATGCCGATCGTGGCCACCACCACCTTCTTCATCGGCGCGGTCGTGGCCCTGCTGGGCGCCAACCTCCTGACCGACTTCGGCGCCCAGGTGTTCAGCGTCGAGCTGATCGGCGTGTCGGTGCTGCGCGAGTTCAACATCCTGATCACCGCCATCCTGCTGGCCGGCCGCTCGGCCTCCAGCTTCGCGGCCGAGATCGGCTCGATGAAGATGAACCAGGAAATCGACGCCATGCAGGTCATCGGCGTCGACCCCTACGAGGCCCTGGTCCTGCCGCGCTTCGCGGCCCTCCTGATCACCATCCCGCTGCTGACCTTCGTGGCCACGCTCGCCGGCCTGGCCGGCGGCATCGTCGTGGTCTGGGTGGTGCTGGACCTGTCGCCCAGCTTCTTCCTGCAGCGGATGACCGACTATGTGGGCGCCACCCACTTCTGGATCGGCATGTCCAAGGCCCCGGTGATGGCCATGGTCATCGCCGCCATCGGCTGCCGCCAGGGCATGGAGGTCGGCAACGACGTCGAGTCGCTGGGCCGCCGCGTCACCGCCGCCGTCGTCCACGCCATCTTCGCCATCATCCTGATCGATGCGGTCTTCGCCCTGCTCTACATGGAGCTGAACGTATGAAGACGGCCGCCGCCCCCTCGCCGGCCCCTGCCGAGGCCGCCCCGCCGATCCAGGTCGACGGCCTGGTCTCGCGCTTCGGCGACAACGTCGTGCACGACAACCTCGACCTCACCGTCGAGCGCGGCGAGGTGCTGGGCGTGGTCGGCGGCTCGGGCACCGGCAAGTCGGTGCTGCTCAACAGCATCATCGGCCTGAAGGTCCCCGACGGCGGCGTCATCCGCCTGTTCGGCGAGGACATGCAGGAGGCCTCGCGCCGCAAGTGGACGGCGCTGGAGCGCCGCTGGGGCGTGCTGTTCCAGCAGGGGGCGCTGTTCTCGAACCTGACCGTGCGCGAGAACGTCGCCGCCCCCCTGTTCGAGCACACCCGCCTGCCCAAGAGCGAGGTGCTCGAGCTGGCCGACCTGAAGATCGCGCTGACGGGCCTGCCGCCCCGGGCCGGCGCCCTCAAGCCGGCCGAGCTGTCGGGCGGCATGCGCAAGCGCGCCGGCCTGGCCCGCGCCCTGGCCCTGGACCCCGAGCTGCTGTTCCTCGACGAGCCCACCGCCGGCCTCGACCCGATCGGCGCCTCGGCCTTCGACGAGCTGATCAAGGACCTGTCCGACAGCCTCGACCTGACGGTGTTCATGATCACCCACGACCTGGACAGCCTCTACGCCATCACCGACCGCGTCGCCGTCCTGGCCGACAAGAAGGTGATCGCCCAGGCCCCGGTCGAGGAGCTCGAACACTCCGACCACCCCTGGATCAAGGAATACTTCCTGGGCCCGCGCGGACGCGCGGCCGGGAAAGCCGCTACGGCGAGGAGCCGCTGATGGAAAGAAACGCCAACTACGCCCTCGTAGGCGCGGCCTGCCTGATCCTGTTCATGGGTCTGGTGGTGTTCGTGGTCTGGCTGGCCAAGCTGCAGTTCAACAAGGACTACGACCTCTACGACGTGCTGTTCGTCGGCGCGGTGCGCGGCCTGTCGGAAGGCGGCGAAGTGCACTTCAACGGCATCAAGGTCGGCGAGGTCACCAAGATCGRGCTCGACAAGAGCGATCCCAACCGCGTCATCGCCCGCACGCGCCTGACCTCGGACGTGCCGATCCGCGTCGACAGCTACGCCACGCTGGAGCCACAGGGCATCACCGGCGTCAACTACATCCAGCTGACCGCTGGCACCTCGACCAAGCCGCTGCTGAAGGACACCGTCAAGAACGGCGAGGTCCCGATCATCCGCAGCCAGCGCAGCGCCCTGTCCGACCTGCTGGAAGGCGGCGGCACGGTGCTGAGCCGCACCATCGAGGCGCTGGACCGCGTCAACCGCGTGCTGTCGGATCGCAACATCAAGACCTTCAGCGCCAGCCTGTCGGACGTGCAGTCGGTCACCGCCGAGCTGCGCGAGCGCAAGGAGATCATCGCCGACGCCCAGAAGGCGCTGCAGAGCATCGACGCCACCGCCCAGGAGATCGCCAACCTGTCGCGCTCGACGCAGGGCGTGGTCGACGGCGACGGCCGCAAGGCGATCAAGGACCTCGGCGCGGCCGCCGACGAAATCAAGCTGGCCGCCAAGGACGTGCGCACCATGGTCGGCCGCCTGGAAGGCCCGACCAGCGACTTCGCCTCGACGGGCCTGCCGCAGCTGTCCTCGGCCATCGTCACCCTGCAGTCGGCCGCCGAGTCCCTCGACCGCCTGGTCGGCGAGGTGGAGCAGAACCCGCGCGGCCTGGTGGGCAAGGCCCCGGCCAAGGAAGTGGAGATCAAGCCGTGAGCGCGTCGATGAAGAAAATCGCCTCGGGCCTCGCCGTCGCCGGCCTGGCGCTCAGCCTGTCGGCCTGCATCAGCGTGTTCCCCAAGGCCAAGCCCTCGGGCATGTACCGCTTCGGAACCACCGCCCCGGCGGCCAGCAAGGGCCCGCCCGGCGCGATGTTCGGCGTGCTCAAGGCCCCGACCGTGTTCACCCGCCCCTCGGCCGGCGACCGCATCCTGACCACCGCCCCCGGCGGCGAAGCGGCCTATGTCGCCGGCGCCCGCTGGATCGCCCCGGCCAGCGTGCAGTTCGACGAAGCCCTCTCGCGGGCGTTCGACGCCGATCCGGGCCGCGCCCGCCTGATCGGCCGCGGCGAGGTGGCCAAGGCCCAGATGGTCCTACGCCTTGAGGTCCGCACCTTCGAGGCGGCCTATGTCGACGGCCCCAAGGCGCCGCCCGAGGTCATCGTCCAGGTGCGCGGCGTCATCAGCCGCACCGGCGACCGGGCCCTGGTCGGCGACCAGGTCTTCGAAGCCAAGGTGAAAGCCGCCGACAACCGCGTCGGCCCCATCGTCGCGGCCTTCGACCAGGCCAATGCGAAAGTCATCGGCGACCTCGTCGGCTGGATCAACGCCGCCGGCGCGGGCCTGCCGACGGAGTAGGTCCGAAGGGGCCAGGCCCCCAGAGAGGGAGCATCTGGCTCCAAGAACCTCCCCCCGTGGGGGAGGCGGCCGAAGGCCGGTGGGGGACGTTTTCAGCTTCCCGGACGCTTGGGATCGCCCCCCAAACCCTCTCCCGGAGGGGAGAGGGAGGGGCCCAGGCGAAGCCTGGGAGGGTGAGGGGTTACGGTGTCAGCG
>NZ_JBFTJR010000062.1:0-28332 GCF_056395525.1 Caulobacter sp. 10L414 | reverse complement strand
ACCTCCCCCAAAGGGGGAGGATTCACGACGGCGAACCACCCCAAGCGGTCATTCGGGCTGTCTCCTCAGGGCGCCAGCACCACCCCGATGTTCGGCGCGGTTCCGCCGTCGACCTGGGCCAGGAAGGCGGCCTGCATCGCGGCTTGCCCTTGGGCGCGCTCCACCGTCAGCCAGCGCGGCGCGTCGGCGACGAACGGGGCCCAGGCCGCGCCGTAGCGGCTTTCGAACTCGCCCGGCGCCCAGTCCTGGCGGCGCTTGGCGATGCGGTCGGGCGCGAAGAAGAACACCGGCTTGGGGCCGGGCAGGCTTGCGCCGCCGCGTTCGGTCTCCCAGTGCGTGCCGCCGACCAGCAGCGAGAAGGCCAGGTCCTGGCCGAAGGTCTCATGCACGCTGCGCAGCACCGCCGCGTCGCCGGCGAAGTCGATGAACACCGCCGGCCGCTCGATCGGGGCCGCGGGCAGGTCGGCATAGGTCACGACCTGGTCGTAGACCTCCAGCGCCTCGACGAAGGCGACGTTGCGCGGCGAGGTCAGGCCCACGACCTTGGCGCCGCCGCGATGCTTCAGCAGGTGGGCCAGGCCGATCGCCGTCTTGGCCGAGGCGCTGGACAGGATCACCGACCGGGTGCCGAAGAGGGCGCTTTCGTCCAGGAAGTCCTCGATCAGGAACGAGGTGATGAACAGCGGCTGCAACAGCGCCTTGTGCGCCTCCAGCCAGCCCTCGTCTCCTTCGCCGGCGCCCACGGCCTGGTACTGGTTGTAGACCGCCGCCAGGTGGGCGCGATGCGGCGAGACGTCGGCGAAGCCGCCTCGTCCGGGCCTGGCCTGCACCGTCAGGTGCGTCGACATCGGCCAGTAGCCGTAGAACCGCTGGCCGACGGCGATGTCCGGATGGGCCGAGGCCTCCACCCGGGCGTGGCCCCAGACCGGCACCCGGCCGAAGCCCTCCGGCGCGGGGAAGAAGTCCCAGTAGCGCATGGCCTCGCCGAACACGGCGTAGGTGACGTTGTTGGCGGTCAGGGCGAAGCTCTCGATCGCCAGTCGCACCTGGCCGTCCTGCAACGGCGCCGGCTCGACCTCGCGCACCGCCGTGCGGCGCAGGTCGGACTTGGCGACCAGAAAGTCCCAGGCCATGGCGAGCTCTCCTTTGGATCGCGGGGAGTAGGCGCGCGGCCGCATTACAAGTCAAACGATTGTTTGAATGCTTGCCGCCCGCCGTGTCGCCGGCGCATGGTCGCCGCCAATCATAACGCCGACAATGACGGAGGATGCGCCATGAGCCTCGCGGGCAAGACGCTGTTCATCACCGGGGCCAGCCGGGGCATCGGCCTGGCCATCGCGCTGCGGGCCGCGCGCGACGGGGCCAATATCGTGGTGGCGGCCAAGACCGCCGATCCCCACCCCAAGCTGCCGGGCACCATCTACACCGCCGCCGACGAGATCGCCGCGGCCGGTGGAACGGCCTTGCCGCTGGTGGTCGACGTGCGCGACGAGGCCAGCGTGCAGTCGTCCGTCGACCAGGCGGTCGAGCGGTTCGGCGGCATCGACATTCTGGTCAACAACGCCTCGGCCATCTCGCTGACCGGCACGCTGTCGACCGACATGAAGCGCTACGACCTGATGCACCAGGTCAACACACGCGGCACGTTCCTGACCTCCAAGGCCTGCATCCCGCACCTGAGGACGTCGGCCAATCCGCACGTGCTGATGCTGTCGCCGCCGCTGGACATGTCGCCGCGCTGGTTCGGCGGCCACGTGGCCTACACGATGGCCAAGTTCGGCATGTCGATGTGCGTGCTGGGCATGGCCAAGGAGTTCGAGGCCGACGGGATCGCCTTCAACGCCCTGTGGCCGCGCACCGGCATCGCCACCGCCGCCATCCAGTTCGCCCTGACCGGCGAGGAGGGCCTCAAGCACTGCCGCACCCCGCAGATCATGGCCGACGCCGCCCACGCGATCTTCCAAAAGCCCTCGCGCGAGCTGACCGGCCAGTTCCTGATCGACGACACGTTCCTCTACGGCGAAGGCGTGCGCGACTTCGACCAATACCGCGTCGATCCCACCGCCAGCCTGATGCCCGACTTCTTCGTGCCCGAAGACAGCGTCCCGCCGCCCGGCGTGGTGATCGGGTAGTCCTCGATCCACCTCTCCCATGGGGAGAGGAAGGGGCCCGCCGCGAAGCGGTGGGAAGGTGAGGGGACAGGACGGTGGAGGGGGTAATTCCTCACCCTCCCACGCCTGCGGCGCGGGCCCCTCCCTCTCCCTCTGGGAGAGGTTTCATCTGGCCTTCTTCCGCCCCGCCACGGCCAGCGCCTTGTGGGCCCATTCGACCAGGAGGTCGGGGTCGTCCATGGCTTCGGCCGGGGCGCTCCAGTAGGCCATGGGCTTGCCTTCGCCGAAGGGGTCGAAGGCGTGGGCGCCGGCCGCCTCGAACTGGGGTTTGAGCTGGGCGTCGCCTTTCAGGTAGAGGGTGTCGTCGTCGAGGATCGCGAAGAACAGGCCGTTGGCGTAGATCCCGACCCCGCCGAACATCCGCTTGGGCTTCAGCGCTCCCAGAGGGGCCAGTTGCTCCAGCACGAACTCCAGGAAGTCTTCCGAAACCGCCATGTCCGTCACCGTCCGTCCCGCCGCGCCCGAAGATGCGGCTCTCATCCTGTCGTTCATCCGCGACCTGGCGGAGTACGAGAAGCTGCTGCACGAGGTGGAGGCCACGCAAGCCCACATCGAGGCGGCGCTGTTTGGCGACGCGCCCAAGGCGTTCTGCGACATCGCCCTGATCGACGGCGAGCCGGTGGGCCTGGCCCTGTGGTTCTACAACTACTCGACCTTCGTGGGGCGGCACGGGATCTATCTGGAAGACCTGTTCGTGCGGCCGGCCGCTCGCGGCCTTGGGGCGGGCAAGGCGCTGCTGGCCAACCTGGCGCGCCGCTGCGTCGCCGAGAACCTGGGCCGGCTGGAATGGGCCGTGCTCGACTGGAACGCGCCGTCGATCGCCTTCTATGACGGCCTGGGCGCGGCGGCGATGGATGAGTGGACCGTGCGGCGGATGACCGGCGATGCGCTGGCGAAGCTGGCGGCTGGGTGAGAGGCCTTGCGTCCTTCGAGGCCCGCTGCGCGGGCGCCTCAGGATGAGGAATTCAGCGCGATGAGCCCCTCATCCTGAGGTGTGAGCCGCAGGCGAGCCTCGAAGGACGCACCGCCGCCTACTCCAGCCGATCGGCCTTTCTCAGCGCCGGGAACAGCCAGGCCCACAGGCCGGTGACGCCGATGGCCCCCAGGCCCCCGAACACCGCCGCGCCGACGGGGCCAAGCAGCCAGGCCACCGCGCCGCTCTCGACCTCGCCCAGCTCGTTGGACGCGCTGATGAACACGCCCGAGACGGCCGAGACCCGGCCGCGCATGGCGTCGGGGGTGACCAGCTGCACCAGGGTCTGGCGCACATAGACCGACAGCATGTCGGCCCCGCCCAGCACCGCCAGCGCCGCCACCGACAGCCACACCAGGTTCGACAGGCCGAAGGCGACCGTGGCCGCGCCGAACACCGCCACGCCGGCGAACATGATCCGGCCGGCGTGGCGGCGGATCGGATTGCTGGCCAGGTAGATCGCCACGACCGTCGCGCCGATGGCCGGCGAGGCGCGCAGCAGGCCAAAACCGCCGGGGCCGATGTGCAGCACGTCGCGGGCGAAGACGGGCAGCAGGGCCGTGGCCCCCCCCCAGGATCACCGCGAACAGATCCAGCGAGATCGAGCCGAAGACGATCTTGTTGTTCCACACATAGGCCAGCCCCTCCTTGATCAGCTCCAGGCGCGAGCCGGGCTGGGCCACGGGCGTGGTCGACTTCCGGATCGCCGCCAGCAGGACCTGGCCGACGAGGTAGAGCGCCGCCGCCCCGCCGAAGGCCAGGCCGGCCGAGTGCACCAGCAAGAGGCCGCCCAGCGCCGGGCCGGCGATCGAGGCGCTCTGCCAGGCCAGCGAGTTCCAGGCGATGGCGCGCGGCAAGAGCGGGCGCGGCACCAGCATCGGCCCCATGGCGCTGACGGCCGGCGACATGAAGGCCCGGCTGGCCCCGAAGAACACCGCCATGGTGAAGATCGGCCACAGCGCGTGGATGCCGCGCACGGCCATGAACAGCAGCACCAGCACGCTGACGGTGTCTACGCCCAAGGTGATCATGGCGATGTGCTTGCGGCTGCGGCGGTCGGCGGTCTCGCCGGCGATCAGGGTCAGCAGGAACAGCGGCACGAACTGCGCCAGGCCGATCATGCTGACCATGAAGGCCGACTCGCCGACCGACATGGTCTGGCGGGCGATGGCGTAGACCTGCCAGCCCAGCGCCACGGCCTGGATCTGGACGCCCAGGGTGCCGACGAACCGCGCCCCCCAGAACAGCAGGTAGTCCCGCTCGCGCAGCAGGGCGCGGGTCGAGGTGTCGGGATCGGCGGGGAGGGCGGCGGGGTCTGACATTTCGGCGCGGACCCTGCTCCTTGAGACGAAGCGTCGCAATCGCGTTTGTCTCATAAGGTCGTCGATTTCGTTGACGCGGGGGGCGTTGGGCCGTATGCCGCGCGCCTCTGCCACGGGGAGAGCGCCGCCGATGCGACGCCAACGACGAACCTGCGCCGCGCGGACCTGCTTCCGCGCCTAACGCCCCCCGGAAAACGGCGGCCGTCGCGGCCGCGTCACGCGCCGGGGATAAAGCCCCTGCTCGTATCCGGATCTTCGTCGTTCATGACCGTTTCCTCCGCCGCTGTCGTTCCGCAAGACGCCCCCTCGATCCAGGTCGAGGCCCCGCATCACGCCGCCGCCGTCGAGGCGCTGGTCGACCGCGCCTTCGGTCCCGGCCGCTTCGCCAAGTCGTCGGAACGGCTGCGCGAGACCAATCGCAAGCTCGACGCCTGCTCGTTCGTCGCCCTGCGCGGCGGCCAGGTGATCGGCAGCGTGCGTCTGTGGCCGGTGACCATCGGCGGCAAGCCCGCCGCGTTCCTGGGGCCGCTGGCCGTCGATTCCGAGCAGCGCAGCGCGGGCCTGGGCCAGTCGCTGGTCGAGGCCGCCTGCGCCGCCGTCGCCAAGGCCGGCTGGAGCGCCGTGCTGCTGGTGGGCGACGCCCCCTATTTCAGCCGCATCGGCTTTTCGGCCGCGCCCGCCGCCAAGGTCGTGATGCCCGGTCCCGCCGACCAGCGCCGGGTGCTGCTGAAGGCCCTGGTCCCGGGCGGCGACGAGGGCTTCGAAGGGCGCGTGGCGGTTCCCTAGGGCGGATCGGCGCCTCGAAGCTCCTGCTTCTTCACCGTGCATCCCCGCGAAGGCGGGGACCCAAGCTGACTTTCAGGATGGAGCGCGCCCCGTGGACACCCCGCGAGCTCGGCTTGGATCCCCGCCTTCGCGGGGAAGGTCGGATCGAGGGGCGATCGGAGCATGCCTCGGTGCGCTCCAGCTTGAGCCCGGCGCGCGCATGACCTAACTGAGGTCCATGCCCTCCGACACAGCCAGCACCGGACTCGACGGCGTCGCCAAGGCCGCCAAGGCCGCAGGTGATGGGGCCGCCGGCGGCAAGGGCCTGCCGCCGGTGCACCTGTGGAACCCGCCCCACTGCGGCGACATCGACATCCGCATCGCCAGGGACGGCGTGTGGTTCCACGAGGGAACCCCGATCGGCCGCGAGGCCCTGGTGCGGCTGTTCTCGACCATCCTGCGGCGCGACCCCGACGGCTTCCATCTGGTCACCCCGGTGGAGAAGATGAGGATCACGGTCGAGGACGCACCGTTCATCGCCGTGCGGGTCGACCGCGACGGCGAGGCCCTGCGCTTCGTCACCAATGTCGGCGACGAGGTCGAGGCCGGCCCCGATCACGCCATCCGCGTGGAGGAAGACCCGGCGACCGGCGAGCCGCGCCCCTATCTGCACGTGCGCCGGGGGCTTGAGGCGCTGATCGCCCGCCCGGTGTTCTACGAACTGGTCGAGATGGCGGTCGAGCGCGCCACGCAAGACGGACCGCGCTTCTGCGTCGCCTCGAACGGCGCCTGGTTCCCGGTCGGTCCCGCATGATCCCCCAGACCGACGCGGCGGCCCGGCGGGCCTTCATCAAGAGCCGGCTCGACCCGATCGAGGCCTATGATCCCTGCCTGAAGAACGACTGGCGTTCGGACTTCGACCTCAATCCGGGCCTGAGGATCGACAATCCCCACGCCCTGCGCCCGGCCGCCGTGCTGATCGGCCTGGTGCAGCGGCCAGGCAGCCTGAACGTCATCCTCACCCGCCGGTCCGACACCCTGCGCAGCCACACCGGCCAGATCGCCTTTCCCGGCGGCCGCTGCGATCCGGGCGAGACGCCGTGGGGCACGGCCCTGCGCGAGGCCAACGAGGAGGTCGGCCTTGATCCCCGCTTCGTCGAGGTGGCCGGGTTGATCCAGGGCTACGCCACGGTGACCGGCTTCCACGTCACGCCGGTGGTCGGCTTCGTCGATCCCGACTGCCAGCTGGTCGCCAATCCCGACGAGGTGGCCGACGTCTTCGAGACGCCGTTCGACTTTCTCATGGACCCGGCCAACCACCAGCGCCAGCACCGCGACACGCCTACCGGCCGGCGGTTCTTCTACGCCATGCCGTGGAACGAGCGGTTCATCTGGGGCGCGACGGCGGGCATGCTGCGGGCGCTGTACGAACGCCTRCACCCCGAGAGCGTGGCGGTCGAGGCGTAGGGGGCTCAACTCGCCCGTCTCATCTCRTTGTCATCCCGGCCGCAGCGAAGCGGAGCGCCGGGATCTCCCACGGTTCCGAAACTGCATGCGTGGGAGGTCCCGGCTCTACGGACCGCTGGCGCGTTCCTCCGGCCGGGATGACAGGTATCGCCGACAGTTGGGGACGAGTGCGTTTCGGCTCTTGGCGCGGCGGTCCATTCCCTGAAATAGTCGTTTGAAAGCAGGACGTCCCGCCCGCGCCAACGGGAGGCGGCCTGCCGTTGCGTAAGGGGGATGTCGCGTGGAAACCCAGACCATCGGCCAGCCGCCGTGGATGGCATGGCCCGAGACCAGGGCGGTGATCGCCGCGCTCGAGGCCAAGGGCCGTCCGGGCTGCGCCCGCTTCGTCGGCGGCTGCGTGCGCAACACGCTGATGAACAAGCCGGTCGACGACATCGACATCGCCACCATCCTGACGCCCGACCAGGTGATCGAGGCCCTGGGCGAGGCGGGGCTGAAGGCCATTCCCACCGGCGTCGACCACGGCACGGTCACGGCCGTCTCCGGCAAGATCCCCTTCGAGATCACCACCCTGCGCCGCGACGTCTCGACCGACGGCCGCCGGGCGGTGGTGGCCTTCACCCACGCCTGGGAAGAGGACGCCCAGCGCCGGGATTTCCGCTTCAACGCCCTCTATGTCGACGGCGAGGGCCGGCTCTACGATCCCACCGGCCACGGGGTGCAGGACGCCAAGGACGGCAAGGTGGTGTTCGTCGGCGAGCCGATGACCCGCATCCGCGAGGACTACCTGCGGATCCTGCGCTTCTTCCGCTTCCAGGCCTGGTACGGCAAGGGCGAGCCCGACCAGAAGGCCCTGGCCGCCTGCAAGGCGCTTAAAGGTCTGGTCTCGGGCCGCGCGGCCGAGCGGACGCAGAAGGAAATCCTGAAGCTGCTGGCGGCCGAGGATCCGCGTCCGGCCCTGCGGCTGATGGCGGCCACCGGCGTGCTCTCCGCCATCCTGCCGTTCGTCAAATCGCTGGCCCGCCTCGACGGCCTGGTCGCCATCGAGACCGAGCAGTTGTTCGAGAACGACGTCGAGTTGCGCCTGGCCGCCCTGATCCCCGACGACGGCGTGCTGGCCCGCGAGCTGGCCGAGCGCCTGCGCCTGTCCAACGCCCTCAAGGAGCGGCTGATCGAGGCGGTGGGAACCTCGCCGCGCATCGTCTCGTGGATGAGCCCGCGCGAGGCCCGCCGCGCCGTCTACGCGCTCAGCCTGCGCACCTTCACCGACCGGGTGAAGCTGGCCTGGGCCGGCTCGACCCGCCCGGCCACCACCTCGCAGTGGCGCGCCCTGCTGGCCCTGGCCGAGAACTGGGACCCGCCGACCTTCCCGCTGACCGGCGCCGAGGTGATGCGCGCCGGCGTGCCCAAGGGCCCGCTGGTCGGCGAGGTGATGCGCGAGGTCGAGATCTGGTGGATCGACCAGGACTTCATCGAGGACAAGCTGTCGGTGATCGAGCGCCTCAAGGCGGTGGTCCAGGGCATGGCGGTTTGAGGCGGGCCCTGCCCGGCGCGATCCTGGTCGCCCTGGCTGCCTCGGCCGCGCTGGCCGACCCCAAGCCCGTCCCTAAGCCCGATTACGTGGCGAAGGGCGAGGCCGCCCGGGCCGTCAGCCGCCAGGTCCGCCACCACGACGTGTCGCCCTTCGCCGCGCTCGACGAGCTCGGATCGCTGGGCCGCGCCTGGTCGTCCAGCAGCTTCTACGCCCTGCGCGACGGCGCGGGCGGTCATCGCTGGGTGGTGCGCCGGGCGTGGGGAAACCTGTCGGGCGCCGGCGGCCTGACCTGGGCCGACTCCCGCACCTGCCCGGCCGTGGCCGCGATGCTGAAGGGCATGGAGGCCCTGACCCTGCGTCCCGACGTGCCGGGCCTGGGCGTCGACGACCTCAAGGCGCCTTCGACCGACCCGGGCCTCTACATGCTCTGGAGCTATCGGGCGGTCAGTGAAGGCGGCGGCTGGACCATGGGCCTAGGCGCCACCGGCGACGACGCCTCGCCCCTGGCGCGCTGGTGGAACGCCGCCGGCCCCGGACTCAAGCCGTGCTGGACCGAGCAGGAACCGGGCTGAGCGGCGAAGGGGTCAGGTATCGGCCGTGATCGGCCCGAGCGCCCGTTCGACGGCCGCCGGCTCGCGATCGATGATGGTCAGCAGGGCGCGGGCCGACTTCTCGGGCGTCCGGCGGTCCTGTTCCCAGTCGCGCACCGCCCCGATCGAGAAGCCGAAGCGCTCGGCGAAGCCGGCCTGGGTGAGTTTCAGGCGGTCGCGGATCGCTTTCACGTCGACCTTCTCCGGAACATGGACCCGATAGCTTTCGGGCGCGGCGCGACCCTCGACGATCTCAAGGACGTCGCCGAGGCCTTCCATGATGCGGTTGAAGTTCTCAGCCATCCGTATGCTCCTCATCCAACGCGACTAGCGTTTCCTGGCCGCGCGCATGGCCGCCTTGATCATGGCGGTCGCGTCGGCCATCGCCTTGACCTCCGCGGCGCTGAAGTTGGCGCGTGAGCCTTTGGCCAGCATCGCCAGCAGAAACACGCGCCCGTCTTCACCCTCGAAGAACGTCACCGCCCGGTAGCCGCCGCTGCGGCCGCCGCCGGCGCGGGCGAAGCGGAGTTTTCGGCATCCGCCGGAACCAACGATCAGGTCGCCCGAGGTCGGATTTTCCGCCAGGAAGCTCACCAGATCGACGCGCTCGTCATCAGACATGCCTTCGCTTGGCTTGAGCGATGAAGCCTGGCGTCTCCACGACGGTATGGCGGCGATCGCCCATGGGAAGAAGGATACGGCAATGCCGTAGTCTGTCAATTGTCGCGCGCCGCTACGACTGAACGGATCGCCCCTCCGCCCGTTGTCCCCCACAGAGCTGGGCTTTGGGGGAGGGCGCCGGATTGACGTTGCAGCAGGGACTGTCCTTCGCGCTGGTCGGCGCCACGGTGCTTTGCTTCGTCTGGGGCCGCTGGCGCTACGACCTGATCGCCGTCGGCGCCCTGGCCGTCGGCGTGGTGTCGGGCCTGATCCCGGTCAAGAGCGCCTTCGACGGCTTCTCCAACGACATCGTCATCATCATCGCCAGCGCCCTGGTGCTCAGCGCGGCGGTGTCGCGCTCGGGCATCGTCGACACCCTGATGGCGCCGCTGCTGCCGCGGCTGAAGACCGCCCGCAGCCAGGCGCCGGTGATGGCGGCGATCACCGCGGTGCTGTCGATGGCCACCAAGAACGTCGGGGCCCTGGCCCTGATGATGCCCTCGGCCCTGCGCATGGCCAGGAACACCGGCGTGCCGCCCTCGCGCATCCTGATGCCGATGTCGTTCGGCTCGCTGGTCGGAGGCCTGGCCGTGCTGGTCGGCACCTCGCCCAACATCATCGTCTCCGAAGTGCGGCAGGAGGCGCTGGGCAAGCCCTTCGCCATGTTCGACTTCATGCCCGTCGGCGGGGCGCTGACGGTGATGGCCATCACCTACCTGGCTTTCGCCTACCGGTTGCTGCCGGCCGGGCGGACGGCGGCGGTCGACATCGACGCGGCCCTGGCCGCCAACGCCTATGTCACCGAGGTCGAGATCCCCGAGGGCTGGAGCTTCGAGCAGGGCCGGGTCGGCGACCTCAGGCGCGCCGCCGAGGACGCCGTGGCGGTGGTGGCCATCCTGCGCGGCCGCGAGCGGATCGCCTCGCCGCACGTCAACCGCAAGATCCAGCCGGGTGACGTGCTGCTGCTGGAGGGCCAGCAGCAGGCGCTGAACGAGCTGATCCTCAAGGCCCGCCTGCGGCTGTCCGACGCCGCTCGCCCCGTGGTGATGGATGAGCCGACCGACGAGGTGCGCGTGGTCGAGGCGGTGATCGGCGCCGAAAGCGACCTGATCGGCAAGACCGCCAAGGGCCTGGCCCTGAATGAGACCTACGGGGTCAACCTGCTGGGGGTCAGCCGCGCCGGCTACCGCATGGCCGGGCGCCTGGCGACCATCCGCATGAAGGCCGGCGACATCCTGGTGCTGCAGGGCGGCGAGCAGCAGCTGCCCGGCGCGCTGCAGGCCCTGGGCTGCCTGCCGCTGGCCGAGCGCGAGGTGCGGCTGGGCGGGGTGCGCCACGCGATCCTGCCCGCCGCGATCCTGGCCGGGGCCATGGTGCTGGTGGCGCTGGGCGTGCTGCCGGTGGCGGCCGGCTTCTTCGCCGCCGCCGTGCTGGTGGTGGCTGCCGGCGCCCTGCGCATGCGCGAGGCCTACGCCTCGCTGGAGGGGCCGGTGCTGGTGCTGGTGGCGGCGATGATCCCGGTCAGCGACACCATCCAGAAGAGCGGCGGGACCGACCTGATCGCCGCCTGGCTGTCGGGCGCCTTCGACGGCATGCCGCCCCTGCTGACCCTGACGGCGATGATGGCCGTGGCGATGCTGGCCACGCCCTTCCTCAACAACGCCGCCACCGTGCTGATCGTCGCGCCGATCGGGCTGGGGCTCGCCGAGCGCCTGGGGCTCAGCCCCGATCCGTTCCTGATGGCGGTGGCGGTGGGGGCCGGCTGCGACTTCCTCACGCCCGTCGGCCACCAGTGCAACACCCTGGTGCTGGGGCCGGGCGGCTATCGGTTCGGCGACTACGCCCGGTTGGGCGCGCCGCTGTCCCTGCTCATCCTGCTGACGGCCCCGGCCCTGATCGCGCTGGTCTGGCCGCTGGCCGGCCGTTGACGGTTGGGGAAGGCTTGCCGCGCCGCGAAAGCTGTCGTCATAGTCCGGCTACCGCGAGGGCTGACGGGGAGCGTCATGGCGACGGGCACTGTGCTGTGGTTCGACACCGCCAAGGGCTTTGGCGCCATCGCGCCCGACGGCGACGACGGATCCGAGATCCGCGTCAACGCCGCCGCGGTCGAGCGGGCCGGCCTGCCGCCGCTGGAAGACGGCCAGGCCATCGCCTACGAGCTGGAACGCGACCCGTTCAGCGGCCAGATGGTGGCGGGCAAGCTGCGGGCTTGAGGGCGGGGCGTGGGCGCGGAGTCGCTCACAAAGCCCGTTTTCCCCGCGTAGGCGGGGACCCAAGCTGACCTTCAGACTGAGGCGCGGCCGTGGATCGACCGCAGGCGCGGCTTGGATCCCCGCCTGCGCGGGGAAGCTCGGATCAGGGGCGGGGCTGAAGAGAGCCCCTACCGCAGCTCGAAATAGGCCGTGCCGTCGCCTTCGGTGTGGGCGACGATGGCGATCAGGTGCTCGGTGCCGTCGTCCAGGGTGAGGCGGGCGTCGCCGGCGCGGAAGGCCTGGCGCATGGCCTCGGGCTCGCCGGTCAGGCTGCCCTTGCCGGAGCGGCGGCCCGCGACCCCGTTTGAGACCAGCAGCGAGAAGGCGATCTCCTGGCTGTGGCGGGCGATGGTCAGGGCGCCTTGGCCCGTACGCGGAATGGCTGAACTTTTACGCATGGTAAGGGAACGCCCAGCTTGGCTGTTCGCTCCCTCGTGTCTGGACCTTTCCGTCCGAACACGGCGAAGGTTAGGAACACAAGGGCGTCCGCCGGCGCTTTCAGCGCAGGGCGGTCTGTCGACGAAGGGGAGCCGCATGGCCCGCAAGCCGAACTACAATTTCGAACGCCAGGAGCGCGAGCGCCAGAAGGCGGCCAAGGCCGCCGAGAAAGCCGCCGACAAGGCCGCGGCCAAGGCCGCCAAGCGGGCCGAGTCTGGCGAGGGCGACGGCGAGGACGAGCCCTCGCCGCAATAGGCGCCTTACTTCTTTTCCGGGTTCCGGACCGACGGGCCGTCCATCTTGGAGGTGTCGGTGTTGATCGCCGGCAGGCCCGCTGGGCGGCCGGTCAGGGTCTCGATCGGATAGACCGTGGCGCACTTGAGCCACTTGCCGGCCCAGGCGCCGCCGCGCGCCTCGCACTTCGCCTTCGGCCAGACCCACAGATAGTGGTAGCCGAACACGCCGACGATGCTGGCGAGGAAGATTCCGATGAAGATGATCTTCAGGCGGTTGATGTTGCGGTTCATGGCGGCGTCTTAAGCACCGGCCGCGCTATGTGGCTAGCCCCATTTCACGGGCCCCATTTCGCGAGGGGAGCGCGCGGCGGCGCTGACGGCTCGCCAATGGTGTCGTACATTTGTTTGAATGATCCTTGAAAAAGCGCATTACGCTTACGTCAGGGGAAACTTGCAAACCTGGGAGGACGCGCTAAGTCGATTGTCCAAGCAGGGGAAACCTCGAAAGAGAAGCAGCCAGGAGGCGGCGTAGACCGATGAAGGTTCTGGTCCCGGTCAAACGGGTTATCGATTACAACGTGAAGGCTCGGGTGAAAGCCGACCAGACGGGCGTCGACCTGGCGAACGTCAAGATGTCGATGAACCCGTTCTGCGAGATCGCGGTCGAAGAGGCCGTGCGCCTCAAGGAAAAGGGCGCGGCGACCGAAGTCGTCATCGTCTCGATCGGCCCGGCTCAAGCCCAGGAAACCATCCGCACGGCGCTGGCCATGGGCGGCGACCGCGGCATCCTGATCACCAGCGACGCCGACCTCGAGCCGCTGGCCGTGGCCAAGCTGCTCAAGGCCGTGGTGGCCGAGGAACAGCCCGGCCTCGTCCTGATGGGCAAGCAGGCCATCGACGGCGACAACAACGCCGTGGGCCAGATGCTGTCGGCCCTGCTCGACTGGCCGCAGGCGACCTTCGCCTCGGCGGTGGAGATCGCCGGTTCGACCGCCAAGGTCACCCGTGAAGTCGACGGGGGTCTGCAGACCCTCGACGTCGACCTGCCGGCCGTGATCACCGCCGATCTGCGCCTCAACGAGCCGCGCTACGCCAGCCTTCCCAACATCATGAAGGCCAAGAAGAAGGAAATCGCGCAGAAGACCGTCGCCGACTACGGCGTCGACGTCGCTCCGCGCCTGACCGTCGTCAAGGTCACCGAGCCCGCCAAGCGCTCGGCCGGCATCAAGGTCGAGTCCGCCGCCGACCTCGTCTCCAAGCTCACGACCGCGGGGGTGCTGTAATGGCCGTTCTCGTCATCGCCGACAACGACAACGCGCACCTGCGCGACGGCACCAACAAGACCGTCACCGCCGCCCTGAAGCTGTCGGGCGACGTGGACGTTCTGGTCCTGGGCAAGGGCGCGCAGGCCGTGGCCGACGCCGCCGCCAAGATCGCCGGCGTCCGCAAGGTGCTGCTGGCCGAGAGCGACGCCCTGGGTCACGGCATCGCCGAAGCCCAGGCCGACGCCGTCCTGGCGCTCGCGGGCAACTACGACGCGATCCTGGTCCCGGCCACCGCCGGCGGCAAGAACTTCGCCCCGCGCATCGCCGCCAAGCTCGACGTCGCTCCGATCAGCGACGTCATCGAGGTGGTTTCGGCCGACACCTTCGTGCGTCCGATCTACGCCGGCAACGCGCTGGAGACCGTCCAGTCGTCCGACGCCAAGAAGGTGATCACCGTGCGTCCGACCGCCTTCGCGGCGGCGGGTGAAGGCGGTTCGGCCGCTGTCGAGAGCGTCTCGGGCGCCGACGCGGCCAAGACCCGCTTCGTCAGCGAAGAGATGGTCAAGTCCGACCGTCCGGAACTGGCCGCGGCCAAGATCGTCGTCTCGGGCGGCCGCGCCATGGGCTCGGCCGAAGAGTTCCAGGCGGTCATCGAGCCCCTGGCCGACAAGCTGGGCGCCGCCGTCGGCGMCTCGCGCGCCGCGGTCGACGCCGGCTACGCGCCGAACGACTACCAGGTCGGCCAGACCGGCAAGGTCGTCGCCCCGCAGCTCTACATCGCCGTGGGCATCTCGGGCGCCATCCAGCACCTGGCCGGCATGAAGGACTCCAAGGTGATCGTCGCGATCAACAAGGACGCCGACGCGCCGATCTTCCAGGTCGCCGACTACGGCCTAGTCGCCGACTACAAGTCGGCCGTGCCGGACCTGATGAGCGCGCTCACCGCCGCCGGCAAGTAAGGCTTCTCGCTTCGTCGAGAACGGAAGGCCCGGGAGCAATCCCGGGCCTTTCTGCTTTTCGGCCGCCAGGCGCCATTGGGAATCCCTCTCTCTAAGAGAGAGGGATTCGTTGGAGGAACTCGCTCCCGTTTTTGATCTATATCTTCCGCAAAACCCCTTATGCGGCGGCCCGGATTTGCCTGTTATCGGGCTTGGGCTTAAGCCGATCCCATGACGCAACAAGCCGACACCCTTTCCGATCTCGACGCCCAGAAGGCCCGCGCCCGGGCCTGGTTCGAGAGCCTGCGCGACCAGATCTGCGCCGCCTTCGAGACCCTTGAGGACGAGGCCCCCGCCGAGCTGTATGGCGACCAGCCCGGCCGCTTCGAACTGAAGCCGTGGGATCGTCCGGCCGGCGGCGGCGGGGTGATGGGCATGATGCGCGGTCGCCTGTTCGAGAAGGTCGGCGTGCACGTCTCCACCGTGTTCGGGACCTTCCCGCCGGAGATGGCCAAGACCATGCCGGGCGCGGCCGAGGATCCGCGCTTCTTCGCCACCGGCATCAGCCTGATCGCGCACATGACCAATCCGCGCGTGCCGGCCGTGCACATGAACACCCGCTTCATCGCCACCACCAAGGGCTGGTTCGGCGGCGGCGGCGACCTGACCCCGCTGCTGGGCTACCAGCGCCAACAGGATTTCCCCGACGCGATCGACTTCCACGCCGCCTACCAGCGCGCCTGCGACAAGCACGATCCGGACTGGTACGCCAAGTACAAGGCCTGGTGCGACGAGTACTTCTTCCTGCCCCACCGCAACGAGCCGCGCGGCATCGGCGGCATCTTCTACGACCACCACGACAGCGGCAGTTGGTCCAAGGACTTCGAATTCACCCAGGACGTCGGCCGGGCCTTCCTGGAGATCTATCCGACCCTGGTGCGCCGCCGCATGAACGAGGCCTGGACGCCGGACGAGCGCGAGCAGCAGCTGGTCCAGCGCGGCCGCTACGTCGAGTTCAACCTGCTCTACGACCGCGGCACGATGTTCGGCCTCAAGACCGGCGGCAACACCGAGTCGATCCTCAGCTCGATGCCGCCCGAGGTGAAGTGGCCTTGATCTGATCCTTCTCCCCCTTGCGGGAGAAGGTGTTGGCGAAAGCCGACGGATGAGGGGTCTCTCAGATATCATGCGCCGCGACAGCCTGACCGCTGTCGCGGCGTTCTCGTTTGCGCGACCCCTCACCCGACCCGCTGCGCGGGCCACCCTCTCCCGCAGGGGGAGAGGGACGAGGCTGCATTGACGCCCCCTTCACGAACGCCGTTATCCCAAGGTTGCACCGCCGGGCCTTTCAGCCTTAGCTTGACCGCATGGCTCTTCTGCTCGCCCTCGCCCTGTCCGCAGCCCTCGTCCCGCCGCGCGAGGGGACCGAGGTGTTCCAGGAGACCATCTTCGCCGAGATCGGCCACCACGACCGTCTCAACAGCGGCGCCCTGGCGGTCAGGTGGTACCGGGCGGCCGGCGGCGACCGTAGCCGGCTGCACGTCGCCGACTTCAAGTGCGACGAGCCGCTCGGCCGTCGCACGTGCCAGTTCGCGCTGATCCGCGACGGCGGGCCGGTCGAGCTGCGCGGCAGGGTGGCGCCCGAGCGGCTGAGCTGCTCGGCGCGGTTCCGGCGCGCGGCCCACCCCGCTTCCGGCTACGTCTGGATCATCGAGCGCACGATGCGCCTGCCGCGCGGATCCCATACGGGCACGACGCTGCGCTGCGACCCTGCCTGACCTAGATTGCGCGTTCCACGGCAGCCCCTCAAGCCGTCCTTCCCCGCGAAGGCGGGGACCCAAGCCGAGTCGGTGGGTCGCTCACGGCCGCGCGGGCTCCTGAAATGCAGCTTGGATCCCCGCCTTCGCGGGGAAGTTCGGGAAGAGCGACTGCAGTTGATGGATGTAGATGAGGGTCACACCGCCAGGCACACCACCTGGGCCACGCGCAGGTCGCGGCGCAGGCCGTCGGCGATGCGGCCGTAGTTGTCGGTGGTGATGGCCTCGCCGGGGGCGAACTCGGGCACGCTGGCGTCGCCGCCGCGGCGGGGCGTGCGGGCGATCAGGGTGCGCAGGCTCTCGGGCGCGGTGGTGTAGATGCGGCCGCGACGCGGCGATTCCGCCACGGTCACGCCGATCACGCGGCCGGCGCTGTCCAGGGCCGGAGCGCCCGAAAGGCCCGCCAGCGTGCCCTTCAGGTTGTCGGTGCGGCCGACCTCGGCCCAGACCAAAACGGGCTCGGTGCGGGCGCCGCGCCCGTGGATCACCAGGTTCTCGCGGCCGATCAGGCGCGAGGCCACCTCGCCGGCGTGGCCCTGCGGGAAGCCGGGGTGGAAGGCCCGCATGCCCTTGCGCGGGTCGGCAAGGTTGACCGGCATGGCCGGCGCGCCGCCCTCGGTGGTCAGGATGGCCGCGTCGAAGCGCGGGTCGATGGTCACCCGGGCGGCCACGCCGCGTCCGTCGGCGACCAGGATGGCGGCCTGCCTGCAGCCGTCGACCACGTGGCGGGCGGTCAGCCAGACGCCGTTCTGCCCCACCGAGAAGGCCGTGCCCGAGGCCGGCTCCTGCTTGTCGGGCACCTGCACCACGATCGACGGGTCGAAGGGCGAGGCCGGGCCCAGCGGCACGCCTTCCTCGCCGGGCACCGGCGGCGGCGGCGGAGGCGCGTCGGCGCGCTCCTGGCGGCCGACGGCGACCACCAGGAGGGCGCACACCACGGCGCCGTAGACCAGCCAGTCTGGAAGCTTGGGGAAATGCACGCGCCCCGCTCCGGTTCGTTCCTTTCGCCTCAGCCCGCCACGCCGGCGGCGATGATGATGGCGGTGGCGAGCTTGGCGCCCACAAGCAGGGCGGCGGCCGAGACCTCGCCCTCGTTGATCCGCTCGGGCAGGCCCTTGAGCATCATGTCGGTCAGGCGGAAGACCAGCAGCTGCAGGGCCAGGGTGGCCACGCCCCACAGCAGGATCTCGATCACCGAGGTCGAGGCCGCCAGCGAGGCGGCCAGCGGAATGGCCAGGCCCGTCAACACGCCGCCCAGCGACAGCGCGGCCGCCGCGTTGCCCTCGCGGATCAGCTTGATCTCGCGATGCGGGGTCAGAAGGATGTAGATCGCCGCCCCGGCGATCAGCATCGCCATGGTCACGCCCACATGGGTCAGGGTCGTCAGCAGGCCGTTGGCGAAGGCCTGGATCTCGGGCGACTGGATCTGAGGCATGTTTACGCGACCCCCTTGGACTTGAGGGGCAAGCTCTAACACGGGTTGGCGAGACTTGCGTAGGGGGCTCGCCTTTGGAGCGTCGAACCCTCTCTCTTTGAGAGAGGGAGGGGCCCGCCGCGCAGCGGTGGGAGGGTGAGAGGTTTCACCGCCGGCCCGTTCAGGCCGTCATCCCGGGCGGAGCGCAGCGGAGACCCGGGACCCAGGGGCCGTCGCAATGCGCCGGCATCCGCTGGGGTGCTTGAACCAGCCATCGAACCCAGTCCCCTGGGTCCCGGATAAGCCCTGCGGGCTTTCCGGGATGACGAGGGTAGGGTGTTTTAATGGGAGAGGGCGTACCCTCTCACCCTCCCACGCCTGGGGCGTGGGCCCCTCCCTCTCTCCATGAGAGAGGGGAATTACGCCGCGTCGTCGGCGTCGTCTTCCAGCATGCCGGCCATGGCCGCCATCGACAGCTTGCGCAGGGCGCTGGCGCGGACCTTCTCGCTCTCGCTCTTCAGCTGGCCGCAGGCGGCGAGGATGTCGCGGCCGCGCGGGGTGCGGATCGGCGAGGAGTAGCCGGCCTTGTTGAGGATCGCCGCGAAGGTCTCGATCGCGCCCCAGTCCGAGCACTCGTACTGGCTGCCCGGCCAGGGGTTGAACGGGATCAGGTTGATCTTGGCGGGGATGCCCTTGATCAGCTTGACCAGCGCGCGGGCCTCGTCAGGGCTGTCGTTGACGCCCTTCAGCATCACGTACTCGAAGGTCACGCGGCGGGCGTTGGAAAGCCCCGGATAGGCGCGGATGCCCTCCATCAGCTGGGCGATCGGGTACTTCTTGTTCAGCGGCACCAGCACGTCGCGCAGGTCGTCGTTGGTGGCGTGCAGGCTGATGGCCAGCATGGCCTGGGTCGTATTGCCCAGCTTCTCCAGCATCGGCACGACGCCCGAGGTCGACACCGTGATGCGGCGACGCGAGATGCCGATGCCCTCGTTGTCGCTGATGATCTCGATGGCGTCCGACACCTGGCCCAGGTTGTAGAGCGGTTCGCCCATGCCCATGAACACGATGTTGCTGAGCAGGCGGTCTTCCTTGTCCGACGGCCATTCGGCCAGGTCGTCCTTGGCGATCTGCACCTGGGCGACGATCTCGGCGGTGGTCAGGTTGCGCACCAGCGGCTGGGTGCCGGTGTGGCAGAAGCTGCAGTTCAGCGTGCAGCCGACCTGGCTCGAGACGCACAGGGCGCCGACCCGTCCGACCGACGGAATATAGACCGTCTCGACCTCGATGCCCGGGGCCATGCGGATCAGCCACTTGCGGGTGCCGTCCTTGGAGACCTGGCGCTCGACCACCTCGGGGCGGGCGATGGTGAAGGTCTCGGCCAGCCGCGCGCGGGTTTCCTTGGCCACGTCGCTCATCTGGGAAAAGTCGGTGACGCCGCGGTGGTGGATCCACCGGAACACCTGGGTGGCGCGCATCTTGGCCTTGCCGTGCTCGACCACGCCGCTCTCGGTCAGGGCGGCGATCAGCTGCGGGCGGGTCAGGCCCGACAGGTTGACGGGCGGCTTGGCCGCGTCGGCCTTTTCAGCGGGCGCAACGCGGGACAGGTCGAGGGTGACGCTCAAGGGGCGGTCCGGGAAATTCGAGGAATGTGCGGGGTCGAGGCGGGGATATAGCAGATGTGAGGCGGTTTTCCAAAACGGGGACCCTCTCCCCGAAGGGGGAGGTGTCGGCGAAGCCGACGGAGGGGGAAGTTGCTGATGACTGGCCGCCGCCCCGAAAGCTGAAAACGGCCCCCCTCCGGCCCTCCGGGCCACCTCCCCCAGGAGGGGGAGGGTTCTGATGTGCGACTTCGGCCCCCTTCGACAATTGCGCGCCGGCCCGCTAAACCGCGCCCATGCCGTTCACCGCCACCGTCATGACCATGTTCCCCGAGGCCTTCCCCGGCCCGCTCGGCGTCTCGATGATCGGGACCGCCTGGAAGGAGGCCGACCTGTGGCGTTTGGAAACACTGGACATTCGCGCCTTTTCCAAGGATAAGCGCGGCTTCCTCGACGACACCCCCGCGGGTGGCGGCGCGGGAGCCGTGCTCAAAGCGGACGTCATCGCCTCTGCGCTGGATAGCCTGGAGCTGGATGGGCGGCCGCTTTTGTACATGAGCGCCCGGGGCAGGCCCCTGACCCAGGCGCGCGTAAGGGAGTGGTCCAAGGCGCCCGGCATCGTGGTGCTGTGCGGCCGCTTCGAGGGGGTGGATCAGCGGGTGCTCGACGCCCGCGGGTTCGAGGAGGTCTCCGTCGGAGACGCGGTTCTCGCCGGTGGCGAGGCGGCGGCGATGGTGGTGATCGAGGCGTGCGTTCGACTTGCCCCGGGTGTTCTGGGGAATATCGAGAGCACGCTGGAAGAAAGCTTCGAGGACGGCCTCCTCGAGCATCCGCAGTACACGAGACCGCGGACGTTCGAAGGGCTCGACATCCCCGAGGTGCTGCTGTCGGGCGACCACAAGAAGGTCGACCAGTGGCGGCGCAGTATGCGTGAAGAAACGACCCGCGAGCGGCGTCCCGACCTCTGGGAAAAGCATCTCGCCAATCAACAGGCAAAAGGCGGCCCGAAAACGGGTAAGCCCAAGGAGAAATGATCATGGCGATCAACATCATCGCTCAGCTCGAGCAAGAAGAATCGGCCCGTCTGCTGGCCGTCCGCGCGATCCCGGACTTCCGTCCCGGCGACACCCTGCGCGTCAACGTGAAGATCAAGGAAGGCGAGCGCGAGCGCGTTCAGGCCTACGAAGGCGTCTGCATCGCCCGCGCCGGCACCGGCGTCCACGAGAGCTTCACCGTCCGCAAGATCTCGTTCGGCGAAGGCGTGGAACGTCTGTTCCCGCTGCTCTCGCCGAGCATCGAAAGCATCGAAGTCAAGCGTMGCGGCGTCGTCCGTCGCGCCAAGCTGTACTACCTGCGCGACCGTCGCGGTAAGTCGGCCCGTATCGCCGAGCGCGTCAACGTCCGCAAGGACGCTGAATAAGCAGCTCGCTCGCTACGGCGGGAAGTTCGAAGGCCCCGGTGGAAACACCGGGGCCTTTTGCTTTTGCGCTTGCCCCTATCCCTGGGTTGCGTGCAATTTCGGCGCGAGTTTTCGGGAGGGGTCATGCGGCGCATCAAGAAGGCGGCGGCTCTGCTGGCGATCGCGACGCTGACGGCCGCGACATCGGCGGTCGCGACATCGGCCGCGGCCGCCCCGCTGGCGACGAGCGACGAGCTGCCCCGGGCCGGCCAGGCGCCCGACCTGCTGGCGCCCAACGGCCTGCGCGGCGGCAAGGTCGACCTCAACGAGATCCGCCTGGTGTTCGCCGGCGGCTATGGCGGCGACTGGATCCGCCGCGCCGACATGAAGCTGGTGCGCACGATCGCCGGCGTGAACTTCTACAAGGTCAGGGGCCGGCTCTATGTCGACCGCGACGGCGACCGGGTGATCGACGCCGGCGCCGTCTATGTGCCCAAGACCGGCCTGGTGCTGGCCGACTGGAACTGCGACGGCCGGGGCGACCAGATGCTGTTCAACATGCGGCCCAGGCCCGAGGGAAGCTGGGGCGATCTGCTCAAGCGCATCCGGGCCGAGGCTTCCTCGTCCCGCTGAGACGGGCGAGCCGCAGAATGGTCAAGCTTTGTGCATAAGCACGCATCTTGACGAACCGTTGTTCTGTGGCATGATGATTTCACCCTCGCTGTTCAGACACGGCGGGCTTCCAGACCGTCTCCTTTCTAGTGGACGGCCCTCTTCAGGCGGAGCCATCGGCCCCTGGAGTATACAAACGATGCCAGGGCGCGCCGACAGGTCTATGACCGGCGCGCCCTTAGTCGTTCAGGGTTGCGTTCAATGGTCCTCGTTCCTGCCGGGCGGGGACCAAGGCGGCTGTCGCGCTTGCGACCCATTATCGCCTGCGGGGCAAGAAATGTGCGCCTGGACGTTGTTTCGCCGCCCGCTCGGGGCAGGATCGATCGCTGCGTGGCGGTCACACAGCGGATTTTCGGCGTTTCATCGCTTTACGCGCTCGTCCATCGGGCCTAGATGCGGATCGCTATGACCCGCGCAACGAAGACCCTCTACGACAAGATCTGGGACGCCCACGTCGTCAACGAAACCGACGGCGAGGCCATCCTGTACATCGACCTGCACCTGATCCACGAGGTGACCACGCCGCAGGCCTTCGCCGGCCTTCGCGCCGCGCGTCGCCCCGTGCGCCGGCCCGACCGCACCCTCGCCGTGGCCGATCACAACGTGCCGACCGAGAACCAGGCCGCCGGCGTCGACGCCGTGGCCGACGAGGAGGCGCGCCTTCAGCTCCAGACGCTGGGCCGCAACGTCGCCGACAACGGGATCGAGTACTTCCCGATGGGCGACATCCGCAACGGCATCGTCCACGTGGTCGGTCCCGAGCAGGGCCGCACCCAGCCGGGCATGACCATCGTCTGCGGCGACAGCCACACCTCGACCCACGGCGCCTTCGGGGCCCTGGCCCACGGCATCGGCACCTCGGAAGTCGAGCACGTGCTGGCCACCCAGACCCTGCGCCAGAAGAAGGCCAAGAACATGCTGGTCCGCGTCGACGGCCAGCTGGGGCCCGGCGTCACCGCCAAGGACATCGCCCTGGCCGTCATCGGCGAGATCGGCACGGCCGGCGGCACCGGCTACGTCATCGAGTACGCCGGCGAGGCCGTGCGCGGCCTTTCGATGGAGGGCCGCATGACCCTCTGCAACCTGACCATCGAGGGCGGCGCCAAGGCCGGCCTGGTCGCGCCCGACGAGGCCACCTTCGCCTATGTCCAGGGCAAGCCCGCCGCGCCGAAGGGCGCGGCCTGGGACATGGCCGTCAGCCACTGGAAGACCTTCTTCTCCGACGACGGCGCCGTCTTCGACCGCACGGTCGTCATCGACGGCGCGGCGCTGGTTCCGATGGTCACCTGGGGCACCAGCCCCGAGGACGTCATCCCGGTCACCGGCAACGTGCCCGAGCCCGAAAGCTTCGGCACGCCCGACAAGCGCGCCGCCGCCCACCGGGCCCTGGAATATATGGGCCTGACCGCCGGCCAGCCGATCAGTGAAGCCAGGATCGACCGCGTCTTCATCGGCTCGTGCACCAACAGCCGCATCGAGGACATGCGGGCCGCCGCCGCCGTGGTGCAGGAAGCCTTTCTGCACGGCCGCATGGTGGCCCCGCACGTCAAGGCGATGGTCGTGCCGGGCTCGGGCCTGGTTAAGGAACAGGCCGAGGCCGAGGGCCTGGACGCCATCTTCAAGGCCGCCGGCTTCGACTGGCGCGAGCCGGGCTGCTCGATGTGCCTGGGGATGAACCCCGACCGCCTGGAGCCGGGCGAGCGCTGCGCCTCGACCAGCAACCGCAACTTCGAGGGCCGTCAGGGCCGCGGCGGCCGCACCCACCTCGTCTCGCCCGCCATGGCGGCGGCGGCGGCGATCGCCGGTCACCTCGTGGACGTGCGGACCCTGCTGTCGTGAGCGCCATGATCGCCCTGGCCTTGGCCGCGGCGCAGGTCTTCTCGGCGCCGCTCGACCTGCCCAAGACGGCCAAGGTCGAGATGGTGGTGAGCAAGACCCGCGAGGACGTGCGCGGCGGCAAGACCACGCGCGTCACCAGCGAGACCCGCTACGACAAGACCATCGAGACCAGGCCGCAAGGCTATCGGGTCACCCTCAAGCCGACGTCGGTGAAGCTGCCGTCCACGCCCGAGACAGCCAAGGTCGAGGCCGCGATGGGCGACCTGATGAACCGGCCCGTGGTCTATGTCGCCGACGAGGGGCTCAAGCCCTCGACGGTGGAGGACTGGCCCGGCTTCGTGGCCGAGATGCGCAAGTCGATGCTGGCCCTGGCCGGCGACGACAAGGACGTGGCCAAGGCGATGACCTCGGTGGTCGCCATGTTCGAGGGCCTGAGCCCCGAGCAGGCCGCGGCCATCCTCCTCAAGGAGGAGGGGCTGATCTCCCTGCCGATCAATGTCGAGCTCGAGGCCGGCAAGCCGTTCACCTACGAAGAGATGATCGCCAGCCCGATGGGCGGATCGCCGATCAAGTCCAACGGCGCCCTGGCGGTGCAGAAGGTCGAGACCGGCCGCGGCGTGGCCGTGCTGCGCTGGACCCAGACGCTGGATCCCGACTCGATGCGCGCCAGCCTGGCGCTGACGATGCAGAAGCTGATGGCCGGCATGGGCCCCGAGGCCGACCGCCCAGAGGTCAAGGCGATGTTCGCCAAGATGACCTTCGACCGCACCTCGGCCTGCGACTACGAGATCGATCTGAAGTCTGGCCTGCCGGTCAAGACCGACTGCGAAGTCAAGATCACGCTCACCGATCCGGCCACCGGCGAAGCCGGCGCCCGCAACGAATACTGGGCCATCACCCAGACCCTGAAGAACTGAGGAGAGGCGCGAAGATGCAAGCCTTCACCCGTCTCGACGGCCGCGCCGCGCCCCTGTCGCTGGCCAATATCGATACCGACCAGATCATCCCCAAGCAGTTCCTCAAGACCGTCGAGCGCGAGGGCCTGGGCAAGGGCCTGTTCTTCGACTTCCGCTTCGATCCGAACGGGAACGAGATCGCCGACTTCGTGCTCAATCGCCCGGAGTACAAGGGCTCGTCCGTGCTGATCGCCGGCGACAACTTCGGCTGCGGCTCCTCGCGCGAGCACGCGCCCTGGGCCCTGATGGACTTCGGGATCATGTGCGTGATCTCGACCAGCTTCGCCGACATCTTCAACAACAACTGCTTCAACAACGGCCTGCTGCCGGTGGTGCTGGCGCCCGACGAGGTCTCGCTCCTGATGGACGAGGCCAAGGGCGGCAACCACATGGTCAGCGTCGACCTGGAAGCCCAGACGGTGGTCTCGCCCTCGGGCAAGACCTTCAGCTTCCAGATCGATCCGGTGCGCAAGGAGAAGATGCTCAAGGGCCTGGACGCCATCGGCGAGACCCTGCAGCACGCCTCCGACATCGACGTCTTCGAAAGCAAGCGGGCCATCGGCCAGCCCTGGCTGGAAAGCTGAGGCGTCATTGCGTCCTTCGAGGCTCGCCTGCGGCTCGCACCTCAGGATGAGGATGCGGGTGCGCTGAACCCCTCATCCTGAGGCGCCCGCGCAGCGGGCCTCGAAGGACGCAAGGCCTTTCCTCCTGGACTTCCCATGACCCTGATCCTCGCCGGCTCCATCCGCATCGCGCCCGAGCGCCTGGAGGCCCTGCGCCCGCACCTGGCCGCCCAGGTGGCCGGATCGCGCGGCGAGCCGGGCTGCCTGGCCTATGCGCTGACCGAGGATCCGCTGGATCCGGGGCTGATCCGGGTTTTCGAGCACTTCATCGACGAAGCGGCCTTGGCCTTCCACCGCGCTTCGCCGCATATGGCCGCGTGGCGCGCGGCCTGCGCCGAGCTCGGCGTGTACGAGCGCCGCATGTCCTCCTTCGACGTTTCCGCCTATCGCGAGATCTGAAATGGCTACGCTTCTCCTGCTCCCCGGCGACGGCATCGGTCCGGAAGTCTGCGCGGAGGTGCGCCGCGTGGCGGCCGCCCTCGTGCCCAGCCTGGTGGTCGAGGAAGCCATCTACGGCGGAGCCAGCTACGACGCCCACGGCACGCCGCTGACCGACGAGGTCCGCGACCGCGCCCTGGCCAGCGACGCGGTGCTGATGGGCGCCGTCGGCGGTTCCAAGTGGGCGGACGCCCCGCGCCACCTGCGCCCGGAAGCCGGCCTCTTGAACCTGCGCAAGGCGATGAACGTCTACGCCAACCTGCGCCCGGCCTACTGCTTCGAGGCCCTGGCCGGCGCCTCCAGCCTGAAGACCGAACTGGTCTCGGGTCTGGACATCATGTTCGTGCGCGAACTGGTCGGCGGCGTCTATTTCGGCGAGCCGCGCGGCATCGACGTGCTGCCCGACGGCCAGAAGAAGGGCTACGACACCGCCCTCTACACCACCAGCGAGATCGAGCGCGCCGGTCGCGTGGCCTTCGAGCTGGCCCGCGGCCGCAAGAACAAGGTCCACTCGGCCGAGAAGTCGAACGTCATGGAATCGGGCCTGCTGTGGAAGCAGGTGATCACCGAGCTGCATGCGCGCGAGTACCCGGATGTCGAGCTGGAGCACATCCTGGCCGACAACTGCGCCATGCAGCTGGTGCGCGCGCCCAAGCAGTTCGACGTCATCGTCACCGACAACCTGTTCGGCGACATCCTGTCGGACGCGGCGGCCATGCTGACCGGCTCGCTGGGCATGCTGCCCTCGGCCGCCATCGGCGATCCCAACAAGCCGGGCCTGTACGAGCCGATCCACGGCTCGGCGCCCGACATCGCCGGCAAGGGCCTGGCCAATCCGCTGGCCGCCATCCTGTCGTTCGAGATGGCCCTGCGCTGGTCGCTGAAGGAAGTGGAAGCCGCCGATCGCCTGCTGGCCGCCGTCAAGGGCGCTCTGGATTCGGGTGCGCGTACCCGTGATCTCGGAGGTGAACTTACCACTGTCCAGATGGGCGATGCGGTGTTGTGTCGCATCTGATTAAGTAGAATAGCGCTGTTATTCCAGCGTTTTGCAATCTGTGCTTAAGTTTTCTCGCCCAGTTCCTGCCTTCATCAAAAGAAGAGCCAGGGGCTGGGCGAGATGCGTTTCAACGACCTGAAAATTTCGGCGAAGCTGGGGATCGCGTTCAGCGCCCTGATCATCGCCTTCGTGATCTCCTCGGGCGTGGTGTTCACCAGCCTGCAGCGCATCGAGGAGGCCTCGGTCTCCAACCAGCGCAGTCTCTCCCTGGCCACCGAGGCCGAGGTGATGATGACCCTGGTCCTCGAACAGCAGAACGCCCTGCGCGCCTACGCCCTGCTGGGCGACGAGGCCTTCGCCCAGACCTACAAGGAAGGCGTCGGCCAGTTCGACAAGGCGCTGGACGCCTTCGAGGCCAAGACCACGGTTCCCGAACAGAAGGCCCGCATCCAGCGCCTGCGCGGCGCGATGGGCGAATGGCGCAAGACCATCGCCGAGCCCGCCATGACGGCGATGGCCAACGATCCGGTGATGGGCCGCGTCTCCGCCGGCGAACTGATGGGCCGCAAGAGCCTCACCGAGATCCGCGCCGTCCAGGACGAGCTGACGGCCGCCGCCGGCGAGCGCGTCGCCCTGCGCGCCAAGGAAATGAAGCAGGCCATGGACATGGCCATCCTGTCGCTGGTGCTGGGCGGGATCGCCGCCCTGGTCATCGCCGGCCTAATGGGCTGGATGCTGTCGGGCACCATCGGCGCCTCGGTGGCCGCCATGACCGCCGCCATGCGCCGCCTGGCCTCGGGCGACAACACGGTTGAAGTCCCCGCCGTCGGCCGCAAGGACGAGGTCGGCCAGATGGCCCAGGCCGTGCTGAGCTTCAAGGACGCCGCCATCCACAAGCTGCGCCTGGAAGACGAGGCCGTCGAGCAGCGCCGCATGACCGAGGCCGAGCGCGCCCGCGTCGAGGCCGACAAGGCCCGCAAGGCCCAGGAAGACGCCGTCGCCGTCTCGGCCCTGGCCGAGGCGCTGGGTCACCTGTCGAACGGTGATCTGACCTTCCGCATCACCGCCGCCTTCGCCCCCGACGCCGAACAGCTGAAGACCGACTTCAACGCCGCCGCCGCCCGCCTGGAAGAAGCCATGCGCGGCATCAACGGCGCCGCCGGCGGCATCCGCGCCGGTTCGGAAGAGATCGCCCAGGCCTCGGACGACCTGTCGCGCCGCACCGAACAGCAGGCCGCCAGCCTGGAAGAGACCGCGGCGGCCCTCGACCAGATCACCGCCACGGTCCGCAAGACCGCCTCGGGCGCCAAGGAAGTCTCCAGCCTGGTGGCCGGCGCCCGCACCGGCGCCGAGCGTTCGGGCCGCATCGTCGACCAGGCCGTCAGCGCCATGGCCGGCATCGAGCAGTCCTCGGGCCAGATCGGCAACATCATCGGCGTGATCGACGAGATCGCCTTCCAGACCAACCTGCTGGCGCTGAACGCCGGCGTCGAGGCCGCGCGTGCGGGCGACGCGGGCAAGGGCTTCGCCGTCGTGGCGCAGGAAGTGCGGGCCCTGGCCCAGCGTTCGGCCGAAGCGGCCAAGGAGATCAAGGGCCTGATCTCGACCTCGACCCAGCAGGTCGAGGCCGGCGTGTCCCTGGTCGGCCAGACCGGCGAGGCCCTGCGCGCCATCGTTGACCAGGTGGCCAGCATCGACGCCCTGGTCGGCGAGATCGCCGCCAGCGCCCAGGAGCAGTCCACGGGCCTGCACCAGGTGAACGTCGCGGTGAACCAGATGGACCAGGTCGTCCAGCAGAACGCCGCCATGGTCGAAGAAGCCACCGCCGCCACCCACTCGCTGAAGGGCGAAGCCGGCGAACTGGCCGTGCAGGTCGGCCGCTTCAAGGTCGCCGGCGCCGCCATGGCCGCCTCGGCCCCGCGCGCCGCCACCCCGGCCTGGCCCCGCGCGCCGCCACCCCGGCCT
>NZ_JBFTJR010000061.1:0-29250 GCF_056395525.1 Caulobacter sp. 10L414 | reverse complement strand
CCTCTGGGGGAGGTGGCCCAAAGGGCCGGAGGGGGCCCGCCGCCAGGCGGGTCAAGCCATCCGCAGCACCTTGGCGATCTGGGCGTCGCTGCGGCGCAGGGCCAGCATGGCCAGGCCCGCGAAGGCCAGCGGGATCGTCGCCCAGGGCGAAAGACCCGCCACCGCCAGACCCGTCGCACCCGCCAGCAGGGCCGACACCACCACCTCGGCCAGGGTGGCGAACCACGAGGCGCCGCGGCGGCGCTTGAAGTCCGCCCGCTTGCCCGGCTTCTGGTGCCAGACGTTGATCAGGCCGCAGGCCCAGGCCGACAGGCCCGCCCCCAGGGCCGTCCACAGGGCGGTGATCGGCGCCAGCCACAGCAGCACCGCCAGCGGTACGGCCAGCAGCAGGGCCACCGGCAGCAGGGCGGCGGCCAGCTTGGCCCGGCGCAGGCTGCGCGTGGCGGCCGGCGAGACGGCCAGCAGGTCGGGGCTTTCCTCGGCCGACAGCGTGATCCAGGCCAGGCTGCCGGCCACCTGGCCGGCCAGGAACACGACCACGCCAGCGCCGCCCGCCAGGGCCGCCCCGCCGTCGCCGTGGCCGGCGTTGCGGCTGAGGATCACGGCCGTCGGCACCAGGTAGAGCACCCGCAGCAGCACCTGCGACAGCAGGCTGGCGTCGCGCAGGATCAGCCGCAGCTCCTTGGCCAGGGTGGCGGCGAAGACGCCGCGGGCGAAGGCGCGGTCGCGGCCCTTCACCGGCCGGGCGGCCGAGGCCTCGGCGCCTTGCGTGGCCGCCGCCGCGTCGGCGAAGCGCTTGCCCAGCGACAGCGCGGCCAGGGCGAAGGCGCCCGCGCCGATCGCCAGCATGACCGCCAGCGGCAGGGGCTCGCCCAGCATCGCCTTCAGCGGCCAGTAGCCGATCGGCGGGATCTTCACCCGGCCCTCGGCGGCCTCGCGCGCCAGCGACTGGAACAGGCTCTCGCTGGCCCGCTCGCCCATCAGCGTGCGGATCTGGCTGACCAGGAAGAAGGCCGCGCCGGTCAGGGCGGCCAGCACCTGGGCCACGGTGCGCGTGCGGCGCGGGCCGATCAGCCGGAACAGCGTCATGGCCAGGGTCAGCCCTGTGGCCGTCGCCAGCAGGGCCAGCGCCGCCAGCACGCCGAACAGGCCCAGCCAATGGGGATGGCCCAGGATGATCGCCGGTCCGAGCAGCGGCGTGACGAAGATCAGGAACACCGTCAGGACGCCTGTCGCCACGCCCAGGGCGCGCACGAACAGCACCGTGCGCGGCGGGATCGGCGAGGAGAACAGCAGGTCCAGGTCGCCGCGCTCGTAAAGCGCCTCGCTGGCCGCCGCCAGGGTCTGGGACAGCATCAGGGTGAAGGCGGTGGCGCAGCAGGCCAGGGCGATGGCGGCCGACAGCGGCACCACCGGCACGTTCAGCCCGCGCAGGGCCAGCCCGATGATCACCCCGCCGGTCAGCATCAGCAGGGCCAGGAGCGAAAGGCCGATCATCGCCCCGACGCCGCCCATGGCCCGCTTGCCGGTCAGCGCGCGGAAGTTCAGCCGCACCTCGTGGGCCAGCAGCCAGGCGACGCCGCCGGGACGCAGCAGGCTCACGCGGGGGCTCCCTCGGCGGTCAGTTGAAGGAAGACGTCCTCCAGGGTGTCGCCGCCGCCCTGCCCGGCCTGCGAGCGCAGGGTGTCGAGCGTGCCCTCGGCCAGCAGCCGCCCGCCGGCGATGATGCCGATGCGGTCGGCCATGCGCTCGGCCACCTCCAGGATGTGGGTGGTCAGGATCACCGTGCCGCCGGCGTCGACGCGGGCCTGCAGCATGTCCTTGACCAGGCGCGCCGAGGCCGCGTCCAGGCCCGTCAGCGGCTCGTCCAGGATCAGCAGCTTGGGATCGTGGATCAGGGCGCCGGCCAGGGCGACCTTCTGCTTCATGCCGCGCGAGAAGCCCTCGCACCGCCGCCTTGCCTCCGACGCCAGCCCCAGGGTCTCCAGCAGCTCCACCGCCCGCGCCTTGGCGTGGCGGGGCTCGACGTTCCACAGGCCGGCGACGAACTCCAGGTACTCCAGCGGCGTGAGGCGGTCGTAGATCATCGCCTCGTCGGGGGCCCAGGCGGTGACCGCCTTGGCCGCGGCCGGATCAGCCAGGGCGTCGACCCCGAAGATGCTGATCGATCCCTTGTCGGGCTTGGTCAGGCCCGCGACCATCCGCAGGGTGGTGGTCTTGCCCGCGCCGTTGGGACCCAGCAGCGCATAGAGCTCGCCCGGGTGCACCGTCAGGTCCAGTTCGCGCACGGCGGGCTTGGAGAAGGTCTTGTCCAGCCCCCGGACGATCAAGGCTTCGGTCACGCTGGCTGCCCCCGTGCAATCACAGCGGGCATGTGATCTCGATTGGGTCGGCCGTGCAAGGAAAGGGTCGTCCCGGACTACGATCCAGACCTACGAACTTCCCGTCATTCCCGCCCTTGTGGCGGGAAACCCTGGCGCAGCTGATACGTGAGGCGCCCGTGGATTGCTTGGCGGTCCGCCCCTCCCGCCCTTGCGACGGACATAGGGGTTCCCGCCACAAGGGCGGGAATGACGTGAGAAGGAGTGACGCCCGCCTTACGCCACCCGCGTCTCGACCTTGACCCCGGCGGTCAGCATCTTGTGCACCGGGCAGGCCTCGGCGATTTCCAGCAGGCGCTGGCGCTGCTCGGCGTCGAGGTCGCCGGAAAGGCTGATCACGCGGTCGAACACGTCGGCCGGAACCTGGCCGGGCAGGCGCCGCCAGGTAGTCTCCACCCGCACCGCGCCCAGGGCCCAGCCCTTGCGCTTGGCGTAGAGGCGCAGCGTCTGGGTCGTGCAGGCCGCCAGGCCCGCGGCGACCAGATCGTGAGGGTTGGGGCCCGTGTCGAGGCCGCCCTCGGAGGGCTTGAGATCGCCGGCCAGCCGCGAGGGACCGGCCGTGACCAGGATCTGCACGCCGCCGTGGCCGCTGTCCTCGGCGATGGCGGAAGGGCGGGCGATGTCGGTCATGGCGAGGATCCTGCGTCTGTCGAGAACGCCAATGTGGCGCCTTGCCCGATCATGCGCTTGGTTGAATCCGCGCGAACGTGAAGGTTCAGGCGGCCGCGCCGGCCCCGACCTTGAACAGGTGCGTGGCGCCGCGCCAGACCTCGACCTCGTTGCAGCCGCGATGCATGTCGAACAGCTCGTTGGCCCGCAGGCGCGCGGCATGGTCGTCGGCGCAGGCCGTGACGTCGAAACGGGGAACCGAGCCGTCGCGCTCGACACAGAAGAAGGTGAACACCTGCATGGGAACGATGCGTCCTCATCAGGCGGGCCGTGTCCATGTTCGATGGGCGGGGCCGCAGCGCCAGCTGACTTCCGCAGCCGGCTCTTGAGAACCCAATATAATGATCGGCGTTCGATTCACCATAGGGGTTCGGTTTCTTAACAGGACTCAGTTGGGGACGAATCCCGCAGCCAGGGAATCCGTCGCCGAGACGGTGGTTCCAATTCCGCGTGAATGCGCTTTCCCTGGGCGTCATCACGCACTAGGTTCGCCAACCTTTCGCAAACGGCGACGTTAAGAGACTCATGGCCGCGCACTATCTCGATTTCGAGCGACCCATCGCCGACCTGGAAGCCAAGATCGAAGAGCTTTCAAAGCTTTCCGAGACGGCTGGCCCTGGCGCGTTCGACAGCGAGATCGGCGCCCTGCGCGAGCGCGTGCAGGTGCTGCGCAAGGAGGCCTATGCCGGCCTCGACGCCTGGCAGAAGACGATGGTCGCCCGCCACCCGCAGCGCCCTCACCTGCGTGATTATGTCGCGGGCCTGATCGACGAGTTCGTCGAGCTGCGCGGCGATCGCAAGTTCGCCGATGACCAGGCGATCGTCGGGGGCCTGGGCCGCTTCCGCGGCATGCCCGTGGTCGTGATGGGCCACGAGAAGGGTTACGACACCACCACCCGCCTCAAGCACAACTTCGGCATGGCCCGCCCCGAAGGCTACCGCAAGGCCGTGCGCCTGATGGACATGGCCGAGCGCTTCAACCTGCCGGTCGTCACCTTCGTCGACACCGCCGGCGCCTATCCGGGCCTGGGCGCCGAAGAGCGCGGCCAGGCCGAGGCCATCGCCCGCTCGACCGAGCGCTGCCTGACCCTGGGCACCCCGATGGTGGCCACCGTCACCGGCGAAGGCGGCTCGGGCGGCGCCATCGCGCTGGCCGGCGCCAACCGCGTGCTGATCCTCGAGCACTCGATCTATTCGGTGATCTCGCCGGAAGGCGCGGCCTCGATCCTGTGGCGCGACGGCGCCCGGGCCAAGGACGCGGCCACCAACATGAAGATCACGGCGCAAGACCTGATCAAGCTGCGCATCGTCGACCGCATCGTCGAGGAACCGGCTGGCGGCGCCCATTCGGATCCCGAGGCCGCCATCAAGGCCGTCGGCGACGCGGTCGAGGACGAGCTGAAGAAGCTGTCGCTGCTGACCCCCGCCGAACTCAAGCGCCAGCGCGCCGAACGCTTCTACGCCATCGGCCGCGAAGGGCTGCAGTAGTCCCTACTCCCGTCAAATCCCCGCGAAAGCGGGGACCCAGGCGTTTTTGTCGTCCAGCGCCACGCGTTTCAGAAAAGGCCTAGGCCCCCGCTTCCGCGGGGGTTTTGCGGTTTCGGGCGTCCCGCAAAATCTTCGGGCGCCATGTCACAAGACCCGCGCCCCTCTCGTCCTGATCCCGAAGGCCCCATGCCGGGGCCATGCCGAGGATCACGACCATGAGCGACGACACCGCCGCCTTCCGCCACGACAAGAACGTTCCCGCCGTCTACCAGGCCTTCATCGCCGCCGAGCAGACGGTCGTGGCGGCCGGGATCGCTCCCCGGCTGGTCCACCTGATCAAGCTGCGCGCCTCGCAGCTCAACGACTGCGCCTTCTGCGTGAAGATGCATTCCAAGGAAGCCCGCGACGACGGCGAGACCAACGAGCGGCTGGATCGCCTGACCGTCTGGCGCCACGTCGCCGACTACACCCCCGCCGAGAAGGCCGCCCTGGCCTGGACCGAGGCGCTGACCCAGCTGCCGGCCAAGGTCGACCTGGCCCCGCTGCGCGCCGACCTGCGCGCCCACTACGGCGAGGCGCAAGCCAGCGCCCTCACCGCCGTCGTGGCGATGATCAACCTGTGGAACCGCCTGGGCGTCTCGGCCCACTGAGCCGGCGTTGAACAACCCGCCATGCGAGGCGTTGCCCAAGCTCCCCCCGCTAGAGGAGACGCCCGCATGGCCCAGACCTTCGAAGACGCACTCGAGACCGTGCTGGCCTGGCTGGAGACCCCGCCGCCGTCGGGCTCTCCCGAGGAGGCCCGCTTCCTGGCGGCGATCGAACGCGTGCTGGCCGAGCCCGACGGATCGGAGGCCAGCGCCGAACAGGCCGCCGCCATCGACGACATCGTCCGCGTCGACGACGACCTGCGAGAGCGCCTCGCCAAACTGGCCGGCGCCCGCCGCAATCCCTTCGGCGACCACCCCGACGGCATCGGCCCGACGCTGGGCATGGACCTGGGAGCCAAGAAGGGAGCTTAGATCCGGCGTCAAACCGGTTCCTCCTCACCGAGCTTCCCCGCGAAGGCGGGGATCCAAGCCGAGTCTGGGCGCGATCCACGTCCGAGCAACTTCCTGAAAGCCAGCTTGGGTCCCCGCCTTCGCGGGGAAGGACGGAGCTGAGACATCAAGGCACGAAAAAGCCCGCCCCGGTCTCCCGGGGCGGGCTTCGTCGTTTCAGGCTCTGTCGAACCCGCCGGTCATCAGACCAGCGAGCCGTGGCACTGCTTGAACTTCTTGCCCGAACCGCAGGGGCAGGCGCCGTTGCGGTTGGTGCGTTCCCAGCCTTCCGGCAGGGACGACACCGGCAGGGCCTCGCGCTGCTCGGGCGACAGGCCTTCGGGGATGGCGCCGGCCACGGCGGCGTTCTCGCCGGTCAGCGGGTCCAGGTGCACCGGGATCAGGTTTTCCGGCGTGTGCAGCGGCTCGGGCTCGGCATAGGCGATCTCGACCGTCATCAGCCAGCGGGTGGTGTTGGTGCGCAGGTCGCCCAGCAGCTTCTCGAACAGGCTGAAGGCTTCGGTCTTGTACTCGTTCAGCGGATCGCGCTGGCCGTAGCCGCGCAGGCCGATGACGTTGCGCAGGTGGTCCAGGTGCATCAGGTGCTCGCGCCACTGCAGATCGATCATCTGCAGCAGGAAGCTCTTTTCCACCTGGCGCATCTGCTCGGGCGTGATGATGACTTCGCGCTGAGCGGCGTACTCGTCGGCGGCCTTGGTGATGCGCTCGCGGAAGGCCTCGTCGTCGACGCCCTCTTCGGAGGCCCATTCCTTCAGCGGCAGGTCCATGCCCAGCACGGCCTGGACGCGTTCATGCAGCCCATCGATGTCCCACTGCTCGGCATAAGCCTTGGGCGGCACGTGGCGGGCGACCAGGTCGTCGATCACGTCGTGGCGCATCTCGTGGATGACTTCCGACAGATCGCTCGATTCCATGAACTCCTGGCGCTGCTCGAACACGGCCTTGCGCTGGTCGTTGACGACGTCGTCGTACTTCAGGAGGTTCTTGCGGATCTCGTAGTTGCGCTGCTCGACGCGGGTCTGGGCCTTGGCGATGGCCGCGTTCAGCCAGCGATGGGTGATCGCCTCGCCGTCCTGGACGCCGAAGGTGCGCATGATCGCGTCCAGGCGCTCGCCGGCGAAGATGCGCAGCAGGTCGTCTTCGCACGACAGGAAGAACTTCGAACGACCCGGGTCGCCCTGACGGCCGGTGCGGCCGCGCAGCTGGTTGTCGATGCGGCGGCTTTCGTGGCGCTCGGTGCCCAGCACGAACAGGCCGCCGGCGGCCAGGGCCGCCTTCTTGGCGTCGGCGATCTCGGCCTCGATCTCGGCGCGATGCTCGGCCTCGGCTTCCGGCGAGACCTCGATGCCCAGGCCCCGTTGCTCGATCTTCCACTTGGACAGGCGCATGTCGATGCTGCCGCCCAGCTGGATGTCGGTGCCGCGACCGGCCATGTTGGTGGCGATGGTCACAGCGCCAGGCACGCCGGCGTCGGCGACGATGCCGGCTTCCTGCTCGTGGAAGCGGGCGTTCAGCACTTGGTGCGGGATGCCCTTGCGCGTCTTGCCTTCGACTTCCCACTCGTAGGTGTCGAGCAGCTTGGACAGCTCTTCGGACTTCTCGATCGACACGGTGCCGACCAGGATCGGCTGGCCGCGCACGTGGCAGTCGGCGATCTGCACCAGGATGGCGCGGTTCTTCTCGGCCTCGGTGCGATAGACCTCGTCGTCGTCGTCGATGCGCTGGATGACGCGGTTGGTCGGGATTTCGCTGACGCCCATCTTGTAGATGTCGTCGAACTCCTGCGCCTCGGTCGAGGCCGTGCCGGTCATGCCCGACAGCTTGGTGTAGAGGCGGAAGTAGTTCTGGATGGTCACCGAGGCCAGGGTCTGGTTCTCGGGCTGGATGTCGGCGCCTTCCTTGGCCTCGATGGCCTGGTGCAGGCCTTCCGACAGGCGGCGGCCGGTCATCATGCGGCCGGTGAACTCGTCGATCAGGACGACTTCGCCGCCCTTGACGATGTAGTCCTTGTCGCGCGTGTACAGCACGTTGGCCCGCAGGGCCTGGTTGACGTGGTGCACGACCGAGATGTTGGCCGCGTCGTAGAGGCCGGCGGTGTCCTCGGCGAGGTGGTTCCCGGCGATCAGGATTTCCTCGATCTTTTCCTGGCCCTCTTCGGTCAGGATGACCTGCTTCTGCTTCTCGTCGTGATCGTAGGTGGTCTTGTCCTTGATCAGCTCCTTAACGAGCAGATCGATGGTCTTGTAGAACTCGCTGCGGTCCTCGGTCGGGCCCGAGATGATCAGCGGGGTGCGGGCTTCGTCGATCAGGATCGAGTCGACTTCGTCGACGATCACGTAGTGGTGGCCGCGCTGGACCATCTCGTTGACGTCGTAGACGAGGTTGTCGCGCAGGTAGTCGAAGCCGAATTCGTTGTTGGTGCCGTAGGTGATGTCGGCGCGGTAGGCGCGCTGGCGATCGCCTTGGCTCAGGCCGTTGACGATGATGCCGTAGGACAGGCCCAGGAAGTTGTAGAGCTGACCCATCCACTCGGCGTCGCGGGTGGCCAGGTAGTCGTTGACGGTGATGACGTGCACGCCCTTGCCGGCCAGCGCGTTCAGGTAGGTCGGCAGGGTGGCGACCAGCGTCTTGCCTTCACCCGTGCGCATTTCGGAGATGCCGCCGAAGTGCAGCACCATGCCGCCGATCATCTGCACGTCGAAGTGGCGCATGCCCAGGGCGCGCTTGGAGCCTTCGCGCACCACGGCGAAGGCTTCGTTGAGGATGTCGTCGAGGGTCTCGCCCTTTTCCAGGCGGTCCTTGAATTCCTGGGTCTTGGCCTTCAGCGCCTCGTCCGACAGCGCGGCCATCTGGGGCTCGAGCGCGTTGATCTTGGCGACGCGGCCGTGAAGCGACTTCACCTTGCGTTCGTTGGAGGAACCGAAGAGCTTTTTGGCGAAGCCGAGCATGCAGAAAGGATCCGGAGCGAGAACTTAGTGTGGCCGGCGCTAAGGCTTTATCGGCCTTCACTACGGTAATGACGGTGCGCCGAGATCGTAGAACCCCTGAAAACGGCGCGCGCGCGAGACTTAAGCACCGCCCCTCCCAGTGTCAACGCGAGGCCAGGCCCGCCGGGGCGTCGAAAAGCCCGATAGGCCAAGCTTTCACCCGCTGCGCGAAACCCGTTCGGCGGCGATGCAAACCCTCATTGCGCCGCGCGGTTCCGAGAACCGTATCCTCGCGCGCGAAGTTTAGAGGGCCAAGCCTTCCGAAACGGCTTTCCCTTTGGCCTGACGCGCTCTAGAGCGCATTTCATATGACCAGCGGAGATCCGCGCCCGATGAACCCCGTCCGTAATCCTCGCTCGCTCCTGACGGCCGCCGTGCTCGGCCTGGCGCTGCTGGTCGCCGCCTGCGGCCGCGGCGGCGTCGACGAGCGCCCGCCAGAGCCGGGCGACACGGCCGTCGCGCGGGTCGACGGCCACGCCGTCTGGGCCTCGGACGTCAAGCGCGAGGCGGTGGCCCAGGGCCTGATCGGCGAGGGCGAGCCGCTGGACGTCTCGTCCGACCTGTTCCGCCGCGTCCTCGACGAGGTCATCGACCAGAAGCTGCTGGCCGCCGAGGCCATCGAGCGCAAGCTCGACAAGGATCCCGTGGCCCAGCGCCGCCTGGCCGCCGCCCGCGAACGCATCCTGGGCGACATGCTGGTCGAGGGCATGGTCGAGAAGGCCGTCACCGAGGACAACATCCGCGGCCTCTACGGCGAGCAGCAGAAGCTGACCAAGCAGTCCGAGGAGATCCGCGCCCGCCAGATCCTGGTGCCCACCCAGGCGGAAGCCGAAAGCGTCAAGAAGCTGCTGGCGACCGGCGCCTCGTTCGACGCCCTGGCCATGGAACGCTCCAAGGACGAGGCCACCCGCTTCAAGGGCGGCGACCTCGACTACTTCACCGTCGACATCATGCCCGATCCCTACGCCGTGGCCCTGAAGGACGCCAAGAAGGGCGACCTCGTCGGTCCGTTCGCCATCAACGGCGGCTGGGTGGTGATGCGCGTCGAGGACAAGCGCCAGGAAGCGCCGATGAGCCTGGAGGAAGCCCGTCCGCAGATCGTGCGTTTCCTCACCTACGATCAGGTCCGCGACCTGCTGGAGAAACTGCGCGGCGGCGCCAAGGTGGAGATGCTGGTCGGCAAGGGCCAGGACATCCCCGGCGCCCCGCAGGAGCCGGCCTCTGCGCCGCCGGGCGGCGGCGAGCCCGCCCCCAGCTCCGACCTCGACAACGCCCCGCCCGCCTCGGCTCCGGCCCAGAACTCGGTCCAGAAGAAATGACCCGCAAGCCCACCACGACCTCGACCGACAAGGCCGCCCAGAACGCCAAGGCCCCGACCAAGGCCAAGGCCAAGGCTGCGCCGAAAGCCGCCGAGAAGGCGCCGACCACCGCCACCCCCGCCGAGATCGTCGGCCAGGTCGGTGCCACGGTCGGCCACGCGCTGGACCGCGCCCTCGACCCGCTGGCCTCGGCCCTGAAGCGCGCCGGCCTGCGCCGCGCCCAGAAGTCGGCCGGCGAGACGCCCGCTCAGGCCGCGCCCGTCGTCGCCCCGCCGCCGGTCGCCCCGGGCAAGCCGGGCCTGGCCGTCTCGCCGCTGGTCGTGCCGTTCCCGGTCATCCCGCCGATCGCCGGGGTCGAGATCGCCACCGGCCGCGCCGGCTTCTACAAGCACGAGCGCCCCGACCTGCTGCTGATGCGCTTCGCCGAGGGCACCTCGGGCGCGGGCGTCTTCACCCGCCACGGCGTCGGCTCGGCCCCGGTCGACTGGTGCAAGCGCCAGCTGGCCGCCAGCGGCGGCGCCGACGTGCGCGCCCTGGTGGTCAACGCCGGCTGCGCCAACAGCTTCACCGGCAAGCCCGGCGCCGACGCCGTGCGCCGCGTGGCCACGGCCGTGGGCAAGCGCTTCGACTGCCGCCAGCGCGACGTGATGATGGCCTCGACCGGCGTCATCGGCGTGATCCTCGACGACAGCAAGATCACCTCGAACCTGCGCGAGGTGGAAACCCGCCTCACCGCCGACGGCTGGGCCCAGGCGGCCTCGGCCATCATGACCACCGACACCTTCCCGAAGGGCGCCTACGCGACCGCGATGATCGACGGCCACGAGGTCAAGATCGCCGGCATCGCCAAGGGCTCGGGCATGATCGCGCCCGACATGGCCACCATGCTGGCCTTCGTGGCCACCGACGCAGCCATCGCGCCCGCCGCCCTGCAGACCCTGGTCTCGCTCTACACCCGCACCACCTTCAACTGCGTGACGGTGGACGGCGACCGCTCGACCAACGACACCCTGCTGCTCTTCGCCACCGGCCAGTCGTCGGCGCCGAAGATCGCACGCGCCGGCGACAAGCGCCTGGCCGACTTCCGCGAAAAGCTGGAAGGCGTGCTGCTGGATCTCGCCATGCAGCTGGTCCGCGACGGCGAAGGCGCCACCAAGTTCGTCAAGATCACCGTCAACGGCGCCGAGAGCCCGCTGTCGGCTCGCAAGATCGCCCGCACCATCGCCGAGAGCCCGCTGGTCAAGACCGCCTTCGCCGGCGAGGACGCCAACTGGGGCCGCATCGTCATGGCCGTCGGCCGCGCCGACGAGCCGGTCAACCGCGAGAAGATCAGCGTCCGCTTCGGCGAGCTCTACGCCGCCCGCGACGGCCTGGTCTCGGCCGAGTACGACGAGGCGGCCATGAGCGCCTACATGAAGAACCAGGAGCTCGAGGTCACCGTCGAGGTCGGCGTCGGCAAGGGCAGCTCCACGGTGTGGACCTGCGACCTGACCAAGCAGTACGTGGCCATCAACGGCGACTACCGGTCGTAGGGATCTCCCCGCCACTTCCAAATCCGTAAAACCCCCGCGAAAGCGGGGGCCCAGGCTTTTTATCGTCGAGCGCTGCGCGTTTCAGAAAACACCTGGGTCCCCGCTTTCGAGGGGATTTTACGGAAGTGGTGGGACCGCGGTGAATGGGGCTTCTCTCTCTGCTCGCTTCTCGCGCACCTAGGCGAGCAACCTAGACCACCGCCTCGCAGCGGCCGTCGCGGACGATGAAGTCGAAGACCTGGTCCAAGCCAGGCGTGACGTAGCCGATGTGGCAGGAGGCGGTCTGGCGATCGGCGAACGACACCTGGATCTCGCCATGCCCTTCGCACCTGGCGGGCTGGACGCCGGTGAAGCGGTCCCCCGACCTGGAAAGCGGAACCTGCCGGCCGCACAGCCGAAGCTCGGCGCCGATCACCTCGCCGTCGGCGACACGCACGTCGAAGCGGTTCGACGCCCTCTCGCAGGCGCTCAGGCCGAGCAGCGCGAGCAGGACGATCTTCTTCATGGCGTCACCTTGGCTGACGTTTCGAACGTGAAAGCTCGCCTAGAGCCGATCCAGCCTGGCGCTGCGCATCGTCTCGTGCGGCTTCGACGGCCGGCCGCGGGTCATGCGCAGCGTCGCCATCGTCGCCAGCAAGGCCAGACCGACGCCGCCGGCCGTAGCGCAGGCCAGCGCGATCAACACGGCGTCGCCGCGCGGCTCCTGGCTCCAGTAGGCCCCGTGGGCGTGGTTCTGGTCGAGCACATAGATCCGGCCGTGGATCAGATGCTGCGCCAGGTTCCAGCCGTTCCAGCCCAGGGTCAGCAGCGCGACCCCGGCAAGCGCGAACCACTCCATGGCGTCGCGATCGGAGATCGCGTGCAGTTGGTCCAGCAACTTCCTTCGCCCCGCCACTCTCACCCCCGCTGACCAGACCCGCGATGGCGGCCACGCCCGGCCACCCCATATGCCGGAAAGATCGACGCCTCCACACGCCACCCTCGCCCGCCCGATCTTCACAGCCCCGATCTTCACAGCAAAGAGCCCGACATGAAAATCCTCATCGTCCTGACCTCGCACGACGCCCTCGGCGACACCGGCAAGAAGACCGGCTTCTGGCTGGAGGAGCTGGCCGCGCCCTACTACGTGTTCAAGGACGCCGGCGCCGACCTCGTCCTGGCCTCGCCGGCGGGCGGCCAACCGCCGCTCGATCCCAAGAGCGACCTGCCCGACTTCCAGACCGACGCGACCCGCCGGTTCCAGGCCGACGAGGCCGCGCTGGCGGCCCTGACCCAGACCGTTCCGCTGGCCGACGTGAACGCCGCCGACTTCGACGCGGTGTTCTATCCCGGCGGCCATGGCCCGCTGTGGGACCTGGCCGAGTCCCCCGTCTCGGTCGCCCTGATCGAGGCCTTCGACCGCGCCGGCAAGCCCCAGGCCCTGGTCTGCCACGCCCCCGGCGCCCTGCGCCACGTCAAGGCCGCCGACGGCCGCCCGCTGGTGGCCGGCCGCAAGGTCACCGGCTTCACCAACGGCGAGGAGGACGCCGTCGAACTGACGAACATCGTGCCGTTCCTGGTCGAGGACATGCTGAAAGCCAATGGCGGCCTCTACGAGAAAGGCCCCGACTGGGCGCCCCACGTCGTCGAGGACGGCGACCTGATCACCGGCCAGAACCCCGCCAGCAGCGACGCCGTCGCCCACGCCCTGGTCAAGCGCCTGGCAGCGCAGGCCTGAAAACTGCCAACCGTAAAATCCCCGCGAAAGCGGGGGTTTTACGAGGGAAGGCGAACAGAGACCGCCTCAACCCTGCTCGCCGTCGCGCAAGGCGACCTCGAAGAATGGCAGCAACTCGCGATAGGTCTCCAGGAACAGGTTGTCTCCTCGGTGAGCCGAGCCTCGAAACGCCATGAAGAGCTCGTTGCGCAGGTCTTCGAGCGACAGGCGTCTCCTGGAGGTCGCGGCTTCGGCGGCCGCCTCGAAGGTTCCGAAATGATCGTAGCCGTTGAAACTCATGGCGAACACGGCGACCGCCTTGCGATCGTCGGGGTAGGGCAGGTCCTCGATAAGCATCACCTCCCCCCCTGCTCGCTGCGGGCCCGTATGTCGGCCAGCGTGTGGTCGACCAGCAGCACGCCGTCCTCCCACACCGTGACCATGGCGTCGGTCCAGCCCTGCGGCGCGGCCTCGCCCTCGGCCACCGCGACCGTGCGATACTCGCCCGCCGCGTTCCGCTGCAGCATCAGCCGCCCGGCCTTGGAGCGCTTGCCCGGATCGGTGACCGGGTTCTTGCTGACGTCGATCCACGCCCCGTCGACCTTGGCCGCCGAGCACTTCAGCGCGAAGCGCTGGGTGTCGCGGTCCAGTTGCTGCAAGAGGCCGCCGCCCATGCCGAAGGCCAGGTTCTCGGCGCTGAAACCGTCGGCGATCACGCGGTCGAGGATGGCGGCGATGCTGACCGGATTGACCCCGTCGCCCTGGATCACCCGCACGTGGTTCAGCACCTTGAAGCCCTTGGCGTTCACCGTGCTGCCGAAGGCTTCGTCCAGGCGCCTCAAGGTCTCGGCGACGATCTCGACGGGGTCGCCGGAGTCGGGGCGGATCACCACCGTCGCGCCGCTGGCGATCACCGCCTCGCGCAGTTCCTGGCCCCAGATGCGGCTGACGGCGTCGAACAGGTCGTAGCTGTCGGACACCACCGAGAACAGGCCGCCCGGCTTGCCGAAGCTCGTCAGCATGTTGCGATAGGCGTCGGCCTCGCGATCGCGGCCCCAGCTGGTGATGGTGCTGTGCTCGGCGGCCGGGATCGAGAAGGCCGCCATCGGCTCGTTGTACCAGGCCCGTCCCGCCTGGACGGCGGCCAGGGTGTCGCTGCCCAGGAAGTTGACGAGGTGGGCCAGGCCCCCGATCGCCGCGCTCTGCTGGCTGGAGACGCCCCGCGCCCCGAAGTCGTGCAGCTTGAACGGCAGCTGGCCCTCGGGATCGTCGCAGGTCTTTTCCAGCGCCGCCCGAAGGGTCTGCTTGACGCCCCAGCTGATAGTGGCGACGGTGACCGGATACCAGACCCGCAGCAGCAGGGTCTCCAGGTAGGACGGCAGCCAGAAGCAGTCCGGGTCGGTGTTCTCGATGGTCATCAGCGCCTGGTGCGTGGGAACCACCGCCCCCTCGGGCACGGCGCGGATACGCACCGGCAGGCGCCCGCCGTGCACGTCGACGATCCGCCGCCAGCCGGCCTCGTTGAAGGGCTCGCCATGCGCGGCCAGAAGCTGCGCGGCCTCGTCGACCATGGCGTGGGTCACGGGCCTGGCCAGGGCCGTCTTCAGGATCGCCTGCAGCCCGAAGAAGACCGTGCGGTCGTAGCGCCCGCCCCGGCTCTCCACATAGAAGAACGCGCCCGTGGTCCTGGGCGGATACTGCAGCCAGTGGCTGGCCTTGTAGCTGTCGGTGTCGAGGATCAGGTTGTCGAACATTGGGGGCGCCTCGCACCGTCGGCGCACGCCCGACCACGCCCATGCTAGTGGCGCGCGTCCTGCGTTGTCAGCCCCCGCGTGCAGGCCGGGTGCAGGAGGTAAGGATTGTCGGCGCACGCCCCCTTGCGCCCCTGGACCAACGCGCGGGACCAGCCCAACCTCGGGCGCGTGTTCGGGGGAACGTCCAAGGGCCGACGAAGCTACATGCTGGTGCAGGGCGGCGCGGCGATCGTGACCGGCCTGCAGACGACGGCCGGCCTCATCTCGTGCATCGCGCCCTACTTCGACGAGTTCGAGGAGGATCCGAGCGAGATGGCCAGCACGCTGGGCACGGTGCTGGTCATCCTCGGCGCGCTGACCCTCGGCTACGCCCTCAACACCTTCTCCCGGCGCGACAAGAACCGCCCGCTGCGCATCGCCGCCAACCTGGCCAGCGGCGTCGGCCTGCTGATGGCGCTATGGTTCCTCTGCTTGGTGTTTCGGTTCACGCACGAGCCCGGAGCGCTCGCGCCCCTCGTGGTCCTCGTGGCCCTGGCGGCGCACGGCGTGCTGGGCCGTCCCGTTTCGAGCGAGGGCGAGCGGCGGATGGCGCGCCGGCCGCCCCTCAGCCTGCCCGATCCTCAGAGCCCGTAGAGCGCCGCGTACTCGGCATCCTTGGCGGCGATCTGGCGGGCGCAGTCGACCATCACCTTGGCCTGTTTCCAGGTGGCGTCGTCCTGCATCTTGCCGTCGATCATCGCCACGCCCGAGCCGTCGGGCATGGCCTCCAGGATGCGCCTGGCGAAGGCCACCTCGGCGGGGTCGGGACTGAACACGCTCTTGGCGATGGCGATCTGGCTGGGATGCAGGCTCCAGGCCCCCGCGCACCCCATCAGGAAGGCGTTGCGGAACTGCTGCTCGCAGGCGACCGGATCATCGATGGCCCCGAACGGACCGTAGAACGGCTTGACGCCATGGGCGGCGCAGGCGTCGACCATCTTGGCGAAGGTGTAGTGCCAGAGGTCCTGCTGCACGCTGACGCGGGGCGAACCGTCCGCATGCGGATCTTCTATGACGCGATAGCCCGGATGGCCGCCGCCGACCCGCGTCGTCTTCATCGCCCGGCTGGCGGCCAGGTCGGCCGGGCCCAGCGAAATCCCCTGCATGCGCGGGCTGGCGCCGGCGATCTGCTCGACGTTCATCACCCCTTCGGCCGTCTCCAGGATGGCGTGCAGCAGGATCGGCCGGGTGACGCCGTGCTTGGCCTCCAGCGAGGCCAGCAGCTGGTCGATGTAGAAGATGTCCCACGGCCCCTCGACCTTGGGGACCATGATGACGTCGATCTTGTCGCCCGCCTTCTCGACCAGGGTCGCCACCTCATCGAGATGCCAGGGCGAATTGAGGCAGTTGATCCGCACCCACAGGCCAACGCCCAGGGCCGCAAAGTCGACCTCGCGGGACATCGCGATGGTCCCGGCAAGAGCCGCGCCCTTGGCGTCGGCGGGGATGGCGTCTTCCAGATTGGCCAGGATCACGTCGACCGTTGGGGCGATCTCGCCGACCTTGGCCCTCACCTTCTCCAGGTGCGGCGGCACGAAGTGGATCATCCGCTCGACCCGGGCGGGAAGCTCCCGCCACGGCGCCGGGGCGCCGATGGCCAGGGGTTTGAAGAAGCCTCGGGCGGTCTTCATGCGCGTCTTCCCTAGTGCTTATTTCGCAGTTGCGAGAAGACTGCGGCGCTAGCGTCAGGGGGTCAAGGGCGACGCGGGGTCAGCCCTGCGCCGGCCTCGGCGGCGCGTCGTCCGGATCCTCGCGCCCCAGCTCGTCGGCGGCGTCGTTCTGCGAGACGTGAGCGGCCGCCTTGCCGCGGGCCTTGCGGGCGGCGCGCGGCTCCAGGCGCAGGGCGGCGCGGGCGTCCTCGCCCTCCTCGCCGAATAGGCCGCGCAGGCGCACGTCGCGCTGCGGATAGGGGATCTCGATCCCGGCCCCGCGCAGGGCGTCGTCGATGGCCCAGGTATAGGCCGCGAAGATCGCCGCCGGCCGCCGCACCGCCTCGACCGTCGGCCAGACGATCAGCTCGAACTTCAGGGCGTGCTCGCCATAGCCGACCAGCCACACCTGGGTGCGGCGCACCGCGTCGTCGGCGCTGGTGAAGGGCACGCTGCGGGCGGCCTTCAGCACCGCCTCGCGCACCAGTTCCTTGTCGACCCCGAAGGCGGTGACGAAGGGCACGCGGATCCGGCGGGTGGTGCCGCGCAGGGTCCAGTTGATCACCTGGTCGTTGACCAGCACCGAGTTGGGCACGATCACGTCGGTGGCGTCGTTGGTGCGGATGCGCGTGGCGCGCGGCCCGATCTCGTGCACGACGCCTCGCGCGCCGTTCGACAGCTCGACGAAGTCGCCCACCGCCACCAGCCGCTCGAACACCAGGCTGACGCCCGAGGCGAAGTCCTTGATCACGCCCTGCAGGCCAAGGCCCACGCCCACGCCCACCGCGCCGGCGAAGACGGTCAGCGAGGTCAGGTCGATGCCCATGGTCGACAGGCCCGCCAGCAGGCCCACCAGCACCAGGCCATAGGTGGTCAGCTTCTCGACCACGTAAAGCGAAGGCCCGCTGTCGGCCGCCCGCGCCCGCAGCCGCCGCAGGCCCGCCGCCGCCAGCCGCGCGGCCAGCAGCGCGGCGATGACGATGACGATCCCCGCGCCCAGCCCGCCCACCGTGATCGCCGACTTGCCGAGCTTGACCAGCTCGAGGGCGTCCAGGCGCTGCAGGGGATTGTCGCTCATGGGGCGGAGTTTGAGCGCGGGCGGGCGACGGGTTCAAGACCCGCGGGCCGGATGGCGAGGAACCTCCCCCCGTGGGGGAGACGGCCGAAGGCCGGTGGGGGGAAGTTTTCAGCTTCCGATGCCCTGGCCGATCTCACAATCACGCCCCCCACCGATCGCTACGCGATCGCCTCCCCCACGGGGGGAGGTTCTCGCAAGTGCGGGCTCGGTCTGGATCAGCGCCCCACCATCGCCAGCCCGGCTTCCGCGTACCGCGCGCCCTCGACCTCGGTCTCCGGCACCGCCGCGGCGATCTTCGCCAGGTCGTCGGCGCTCAGCGCGACGTCGACCGAACCGATATTCTCCTGCAGGCGCGCAGCCTTCGTCGTGCCCGGGATCGGGGCGATGTCGTCGCCTTGGGCCAGCAGCCAAGCCAGGGCCAGCTGGGCGGGGGTCACGCCCTTTTCGCCGGCCAGTTCGACCAGAGCCTCGACCAGCGACTGGTTCTTGGCGATGGCCTCGCCCTGGAAGCGCGGCAGGGTCGAGCGGAAGTCGTCCTTGCCAAAGCCGTCGCCGGCCTTGATCGCGCCGGTCAGGAAGCCGCGGCCCAGCGGGCTGTAGGGCACCAGGCCGACGCCCAGTTCGCGGATGGTCGGCAGCACCTGCGCTTCGATCCCGCGCGTCCACAGCGAATACTCGCTCTGCAGCGCCGCCACCGGCTGCACCGCCTGGGCCTTGCGGATGGTGGCCGCGCCGGCTTCCGACAGGCCGAAATGCTTGACCTTGCCCTCGGCGATCAGGTCCTTGACGGTTCCCGCCACGTCCTCGATCGGCACGTTCGGGTCCACCCGGTGCTGGTAGAAGAGGTCGATCACGTCGACGCCCAGGCGCTTGAGCGAGGCCTCGGCCACCGCGCGGATGTTGTCGGGCCGCGAGTTGACGCCGCGCATGCGCGGAACGCCGGCTTCGTCGCGGGCGATGTCGAAGCCGAACTTGGTGGCGATCACGACCTTGTCGCGGAAGGGCTTCAGGCCCTCGCCGACCAGTTCCTCGTTGACGTACGGGCCATAGACCTCGGCGGTGTCGAAGAAGGTCACGCCCAGGTCGACGGCCTTGGCCATCAGGTCGAACATCGCCTGCTTGTCGGGCGCGGGACCATAGGCCCAGCTCATGCCCATGCAGCCGAGACCGAGGGCCGAGACCTCCAGGCCGTCGCCGAGTTTGCGCGTCTTCATGGGCAGCTCCTTTTTGGGGAATTTCGGTCGTGGCCCTCGCCGCGACGGCAGAAAGATGGGTCCGTCGGAGCGCGACGATAACCGCTTGCGGTCTCAACGCACTCCTGAGCATCTCTCAGCAATGTCCACGCGCCCCCTGCCCGACCTCGCCGTCTTCGCCCTGGTCGCCGAGCGCCGCAGCTTCCGCGCCGCCGCCCAGGCCCTGGGCGTCACCGCCTCGGCCCTCAGCCACTCGATCCGCAATCTCGAGGCCCGCCTCGACGTGCGCCTGCTCAACCGCACCACCCGCAGCGTCGCCCCCACCGAAGCCGGCGAGCGGCTTCTGGCCAGGCTCGGCCCGGCCCTGGCCGACATCGACGCGGCGCTGGACGAGGTGGCGATGTTCCGCGACCGCCCGGCGGGGCGCCTGCGCGTCAACGTCGCCAGCACGGCCGCCCGCATGCTGCTGGCTCCGCGCCTGGGCGGCTTCATGAACACTTATCCCGACGTGCGGGTCGAGATCGTCTGCGAGGACGCCCTGGCCGACATCGTCGCCGGCGGCTTCGACTGCGGGGTGCGGCTGGGCGAGCGGCTGCAGGCCGACATGATCGCCGTGCCGCTGGGCGGCGAGCAGTCCCAGGCCCTGGTCGCCACGCCCGACTACATCGAACGCCACGGCGCGCCCACCAAGCCCGAAGACCTGATGAGCGGCCACCGCTGCCTGCTGGTGCGGCGCGCCTCGGGCCAGCCCTATCCGTGGGAGTTCGAGCGCAAGGGCCGCCTCGTCGTCGTCACCCCGCCGCCGGCCCTGCTGACCGACAACGGCGTCGTCATGCTGGAGGCCTGCCGCGCCGGCGCGGGCCTGGCCTTCCCCTTCCGCGAAGCCGTCGCCGACGACATCGCCGCCGGCCGCCTCGTGGCCCTGCTGGAAGACTGGTGCGAGCCCTTCCCCGGCTTCTTCCTCTACTATCCCAGCCGCCGCCAGCTCTCGCCGGCCCTGCGGGCGTTCATCGACTGGATGCGGGGGTGAGATCCCTCGGTTCACAAACCGCCCGTCATTCCCGCCACGAGGGCGGGAATGACGGGAAGATAGGGATCGAAAAAATTTCTCCTCGACCCTGTCGGCGTGGCGGGCGTTCCTTCGTCCTCGGGAAGACGCGGCGGTCCGTCGCGAAGGAGGAGGAGCAACGCCATGCCGAAGATCTCGCCGTTCCTGTGGTTCGATACGCAGGCCGAAGAGGCCGCGAACTTCTACGTCTCGATCTTTCCCAATTCGAGGATCGTGTCGGTGAACCGCTATCCCGACGACGTGCCGCCGCCGGCCGGGCCGGGCGGTTCGGTGTCGACGGTCTATTTCGAACTCGACGGCCAGCCGCACGTGGCGCTGAACGGCGGGCCGCACTTCAAGTTCACCGAGGCGATCTCGCTGTCGATCGACTGCGACGGCCAAGCGCAGGTCGACCACTACTGGGACAGCCTGCTGGCCGGCGGCGGCCAGCCCTCGGCCTGCGGCTGGCTGAAGGACAGGTACGGCCTGTCCTGGCAGGTCACCCCGCGCCAGCTGATCGAGCTGACCACCGGCCCCGACAAGGCCGTGGCCGGCCGGGTGTTCGCCGCGATGATGCAGATGGTGAAGATCGACGTGCCCACCCTGGAGAAGGCCGCGCGCGGCGAATGACGCACATTTAATCCGGGTAATATTGACTCACCTTTTTATCCGGGTGAATTAGGCGGCCACTTTCGAGAGGCCGTCCGATGTCCGTCGCCCAGATCCCCGCCGTCGCCCGCGCCCTGCGGGCGACCTTCGCCACCGACGTCGTCGACACCGAGACCCGCCTGACCGGCGGGCTCTCGGGCGCGGGCAGCTGGCGCGTCCGCGTCGGCGGGATCGCCTATGCCCTACGGGTCGACGCCGCTCGCGACGCGGTGCGCGATCCGGCCCGCGCCCAGGCCTGCCAGCGCATCGCCGCCGACGCCCTGCTCTCGCCGCGCCTGCGCCATGCCGACCCGGCCGGCGGGATCACCATCGTCGAGTGGATCGACGCCCGGCCCCTTTCCGACTTCCCCGGCGGCGGGCCGGCGCTGCTGGACGAGCTGGCCCGCACCGTGCGCCTGCTGCACGAGACCCCGGCCTTCCCGCCGCTGATGGACTATGTCGACGCCCTGGACGGCCTGGTGAACGGCCTGCTGGCCAGGCCGCTGCTGGCGCCCGAGACCCGCGAGCGGCTGGCGGCGCTGTGGGCCGAACTGGCCACGGCCAGTCGGGCGGCGGGCGTCGAGCCGGTCTCCAGCCACAACGACCTCAATCCCCGCAACATCCTCAGCGACGGCGCCCGCCTGTGGCTGGTGGACTGGGAGGCCGCGTTCCTGGCCGACCGCTATGTCGACCTGGCCGCCGTCGCCAACCTGTTCGCCCCCTCGCCCCGGGCCGCCGATCGCCTGCTGGCCGTCTATTTCGGCGCCCCGCCGAGCGATCGCCAACGGGCTCGCCTGGCCCTGGCCCGACGCGTCAGCCACCTGTTCTACGCCGTGATGTTCCTGACCCTGGCGGCGGACGAACGCCCAGGCGCCCGCCTGCCCTGCGATCCCTCCGCCTGGCCGCTGCAGCAGCTGCACGCGGCCCTGGGCGAGGGCCAGCCCCTGCTGGAAACCTGGGAGGGACGCCTCGAATACGGCCTGGCGCGGCTCGACGCGGCGACGTGAAGGCGACCTGAAAGAACGTCGTTACAAAGCCGCTTGACTCAAACTCTACATATATCGCTAATAGCGACATGACCCGCGCACCCAACATCTCACGCCAGACGGTCGGCGTGCTCGCCGCCTTGTTGGCCCAGCCCCAGGCCTGGCGCTACGGCTACGACCTCTCCAAGGAGACGGGCCTGAAGTCGGGCACGCTCTATCCGCTGCTGATGCGGCTGTCCGACCAGGGCTACCTGGAGGCCGAGTGGCGCCAGCCGCTCCAGCCCGGCCGCCCGGCGCGCCACGCCTATCGCCTGACCGCCGCCGGCGTCGCCCTGGCGCGCCAGCGCGCGGAGGCCCAGCCCGGCGCCGTCTCGCTCCAGCCCTCGGCGGTCCGGCCATGAGCCTCGCCAAGCACCTGCTCGACCACGCCGCCGCCGTCCTGCCGGCCGCCCAGCGCGACTGGGCCGCGGGCATGAAGGCCGAACTTTCCGCCATCGACGCACCGGACGAGGCCCTGGCCTTCGCCGCCGGCTGCGTGCTCGCCGCCTATCGCCGAAGGATCAACCCCATGCGCATCGCCCTGACTTCAGCTCGCCTGTTCGTCGCCGCCCTGGCCRTGCTGGCCGCCGCCTTCCACGTGCTCCCGACCGGCTACTGGCTGCTCATCCTGGTCGACCTGAAACGCAGCGGGATGGACGGATGGGCCGGCCGGCTGGGGATGTTCCGGGGCGCCTCCGCCGAGCAGGCGATCGGCAGCCTGATGCAGTTCCAACCGTGGAACTTCATGCTGACGCTCATCATGGGCTTTAGCTTCGCGGCCGCGGCCTGGTTCGTGGTCAAGGGCCGGATGCGCGGCCTGTTCGTCGCCGTCCTGGTCGGCGCCCTGGCCCATACGGCCCGAAGCGCCATGCTGATGGCGTTCTGGCCCGCCCCGTCGCATCTGGGCTTCGCCTGGCTGAACATCGCCGCCTTCGGCCTGCTGCTGGCGGCCGGACTGTCGCTCCACGGCCTCGACCGCTGGACGCGGCCCAAGCTCGCCGCCGTCTAGGCCGGGTCGAATTCAGCAACCTGGCCCTTTTCTTCCGAACTCCCCGCGAAGGCGGGGGCCCAAGCTGCCTTTCGAGGGCTGGTGAGGCGGGGGACAATCCAGAGTCGCCGCTTGGATCCCCGCCTTCGCGGGGAGGAACGGATTTGGAGGCCGTCGCCGTGTGAAAGTCGATATGCTCTAGGCCGCCGCGGGCTCGGCCAGCCAGGTCTCGACCGTGGCGTAGAGCAGGTCCTTCTGGATCGGCTTGGCCACATGGTCGACCATGCCGGCCTCGCGGCATTGGGCGATCTGCTGGGGCAGCGCATCGGCGCTCATGGCGATGATCGGCACGGCCGAGACCGGGCCAGGCAGGGCCCGGATGGCCCGGGTGGCGGTCAGGCCGTCCATGCCCGGCATGTGGATGTCCATCAGCACGATGTCGAAGCCGCCGCCCCGGGCCATGTCGACCGCCTCCTGGCCGTTCTCGGCGGTGACGACCTCGCAGCCCGCCAGGGCCAGGAAGGCGCCGCCGATCTCGCGGTTCATCGGATGGTCGTCGACCAGCAGGATGCGCGCGGCGGCGATCCGGCCGCCGGCCGCGACCACCACCGGGGGCGCCGCCTCGCAAGGCTGCGCCGCCAGTTCGATCCAGAAGGTCGAGCCCTGGTCCGGGTTGGCGCTCATGCCGATGCGCCCGCCCATCAGCTCGACCAGCGCCTTGCTGATCGCCAGACCCAGGCCCGCCCCGCCGAACGCCCGGGTCACCGAGCTGTCGCCCTGGCTGAAGCGCTGGAACAGGCGGTCGCGCAGTTGCGGCGGCACGCCGATGCCGGTGTCGACGATCTCGATGCGCAGGTGGTCGACGTCCTCGCCCGGCGTCACGGCCAGACGCGCCGTCACCCGTCCGGCCGGGGTGAACTTCACGGCGTTGTTGAGCAGGTTCAGCAGCACCTGGCGCAGGCGGTCGGCGTCCAGCCCGTGATCGCGCCCCGTCTCGCCCGCCGCCTCGACCTCCAGCGCCAGGCCCTTGGCGCGGGCGTCCTGGGCGACGATGGCGACGGCGTCGCGCAGCACCGCCTCGGCGCGCGCGGCCCCGACCTGCAGCTCCACCCGGCCGGCCTCGACCCGCGAGAAGTCGAGCACGTCGTTGACCAGGGTCAGCAGGGCGCCGCCGGCCCCGTCGATCAGGCCCACGTGCCGGCGCGCCTCGGGCGCCAGGTCGTCGCGGTCGGCCAGAAGGCGGGTGAAGCCCAGCACGCTGTTCAGCGGCGTGCGGATCTCGTGGCTCATGGTGGCCAGGAACTCGGTCTTGGCCTGGCTGGCGGCCTGGGCGCGGGCCTGGGCCTTGCGGGCCAGGGCCTGACGTCGCACCAGAAGCTGCTTGAGGCGCTGCTGGTTGGCGAGCGCCAGGGCGGCGGCCAGGCAGGTGAACAGCAGCGCGCTGACCAGGAACTGCAGGGCGTGCATGCGCTCGGAAGCCTGGGCGCGCGTGGCGGCCTCGGCGACGATGCCCAGCACGCTCAGCGGCGCGGCGATGGCGGCCACGATCACCGTCGTCCAGGCCGCGCCCTTGGGACCCAGCCGGAACGCCACCAGCACCCCGGCCGGAAACACCAGGAACGGCAGGGCGTGGCCGGGCCGTCCGAACGCGATCAGGGCCGCGACCGCCACCATCACGTAGCAGGCGATCTTCTCCCACACCGGCCGCTCGAAGCCGCGCTGGATGCCCCGATCGAACAGGATCAGGGCGATCGGCAGGCCGGCCGTCATGCCCAGCGCGTTGACGAACATCCAGTTCTTGATCAGCACCGGCAGCGAGACGTTCAGCATCGGCGCGCTGGCGAAGGCGCCGATCACGGCCAGCACCGCGGTGATCGGCAGGGCCAGCCCCACCACCCGCAGGGCCTGGGCCAGGTTCTTCATCCTCGGAGGCCCGCCGAAGGCCCTGCGCAGCACCACCGCGATCAGCGCGGCCTCGATGGTGTCGAGCACCGTGAACAGCGCCGTCATCGCCGGCGCCGTGCCGCCCAGGCGGTCGAGCAGCACGTGGCAGACGGTGGTGACGGCCAGCAGGATCAGGCTGCGGCGCGGAGTGAGCAGGACGAGGCCGCCGGCCAGCAGGCCGTTGCATGGCCACAGGGTGGCCATCCCCGACGGCCCCCTTGTCAGCAGGTCGCAGTAAGCGATGGTGACGGCGTAGGCGAAAATCAGCGCCAGCAGCAGGCGCGTCTGTCGCCCCTCGCCCTCGAACCCGTTTGAAGCCACCATACGCGTACTCGCGATCCCCTCGTCCCCCGACGAAATCGCCGGCAGGATCGCGCCTAACCCCGCCTATAAGGTTAAGGCGAAACGGGAATTTCTCACGACGGGCGCGATCAGGCCTTCTTGACGAACTCGGTGCGCAGCACCAGGCCCTTCACCTTGTCGACATTGGCCTCGATCTCGTCGGGATCGCCGGTCAGCCGGATCTTCTTGACCAGCGTCCCGCGCTTGAGGGTCACCCCGCCCGAGCCCTTGACCTTCAGGTCCTTGATCAGGGTGACGTTGTCGCCGTCGGCCAGGATCGCGCCGTTGGAATCGCGGGTTTCGTCGGACATGGAAAGACTCCTCGGCCTCGCCGCTGCGAAGCCCACACATAAAGTATGGGCTTCTTAAAGCGCGTCGGAGGCAAAGTCTAAGCGGTTTCCGCCGCGCCTACTTGGCCCGGCCCAGGCACGGCGCGCCGTCCGGCCCGACGGCGCCGTTGCAGATCCGCTGGGCCAGCATCGACTCCTTGCTTTCAACCAGAGTCTTGGAGCCGTCCCTGGCCCGCTTCAGCGTGAAGGCGTCGTAGAGCTTGCCGCTGGCGGTGTAGGCGGAAAAGCCCAGCTTGTCGGCGTCGACGTCGATCACCTGGTAGAACTCGGTGTCGGCGGCGACCTTGTCGGGCTGGGTCAGCGCGCGGTCGTTCAGCGCGTACATCTTCGAGCCGACCACCGAGACCACGTAGACCGGCCCTTGCGGCTGGCCGGCGGCGTGGCGGCGGGCAGCGTCGGCCTTGCCGGCCTCGCTGGTCAGGCGGGCGTAGCAGTGGTCGTGGCCCTGCAGCACCAGATCGACCTTGCGGGCCTCGAACACCGGCTTCCAGGCGGCTTTCAGCTTTTCGGTGTCGTTGGGACGCGCGCAGGTGAAGATCGGCTGGTGGAAGGTGACGATGTTCCACTTGGCCTTGCTGGCCGCCAGGGTCTGGTCCAGCCAGCGGGTCTGGGCCTCCAGCGCGCCGAGGTCGAGGGCGGCCGTGCCGTCCAGGATGATGAACCGCACGCCCTGATAGTCGACATAGTAGGTCGTCTGCTTCACCGGCTCGGCGCCGTTGGTCGGCAGCACGAACTGCAGCGGCCAGTAGGGGCCCAGCTTGCGGCTCTCGGTCCCGTCCGGCCTGGCCACGTCCACGTACTCGTGGTTGCCGGTGGCCGGCAGTTGCGGAACGGTCGAGAAGTTGTAGGCGCCGGCCGCGGTCCACTCGCCCCACTCGTCGTCGTGGTCGAGGTCGTCGCGCTGGGCCACCAGGTCGCCGGCGTGCAGCACCAGGGCCGGCGCGGCGGTCGACTGGAAGCCCTGGCGGATCACCCGCGAGCCGATCGGCAGGATGCCGTTCTGGGTGTCGCCCAGATAGAGGAAGCGGAACGGGCGGAACGTCGCCGCGGCGGTGTGGAACTGCAGCCACTCGCTCCAGCCGTCGGCGCCCTTCACGCGATAGACATAGGCCGTATCCGGCGACAGGCCCGTCAGGCGGGCCTGATGATAGAGGGCCGGGCCGTTGGCGCTGTCGATCGCCTGGGTGGTTCCCGACAGCGTCTTGGCGTGGAACGCCAGGCTTGGCCCGTCGATGGCCGGCGCCAGCTGGATCTCGGCGTCCGCCTGGCGCGGATCGGTGCGCCAGGCCACGGCCATCTCGCGCGCGGGATCAGCGCCCGCGGTCAGCACGATGCGGTCGGGCAGGCCCTTGGGCTTGAACGGCAGGCCGGGCGAGCGCGGGATCGGCTGGGGCGCCTCCTGGGCCAGGGCCGGCGCCGTCGCCAGCACCGCCAGCCCGATGGCCGCCGCGCCGACCAGAAGTTTCCGCAGCCCCATGATTTCCCTCCGTCGACTGACGACCAACGCGTCCCGAACCGTCGCCGCGGTTCCTGCCCGGGTTCCGTGACAGATTGACGAAGGTCGCCCGCCTTTTCGGGCGCGGACGGCCTGGGGAGCGGATCGGCATTCCGCCAATCAGGCCCTTTCCGCCGAGCTCCCCCGCGAAGGCGGGGGCCCAAGCCGGCTTTCAAGGGCAGGCGGGGCCGCAGACAACCCGCAGCCTCTGCTTGGATCCCCGCCTTCGCGGGGAAGAACGGATATTGAGGACGCCTGTAGGGTAACTGTCAGCACGGCCTACGGAGCGGCGGTCCCGTACCAGTCGCGCCCGTCGCCGTCGGCGCTCAGCACCACGGCGATCGCCTGGTCCTGGCGGGTGATCGTCAGGCGGTGGGTCCACAGCGGCACCACCAGACGCCCCTCGGCGTCGAAATTGCCGCCGCCGACCCAGACCCGCACGGCCTTGCCGTCGCGCTCGCCCACGGCCGACAGCCGCACGCCTTTCTTGGTGATCTTGTCCAGCTTGATGGCCACCGTCACCGGGCCGAGCAGGTCCTCGGCGCTGGCCTCCAGCCTGGGGCCGTCGTCGACCGGGAAGCCGCCCACGAACAGTTCGCCGGCCAGCCAGGACTCGCCGCCGACATTGATGACCTTGAAGCCGTCGCCCGCCGTCTCGACACAGCCCATCTGCGTGACCTTGCCCTGCACCGAGCCGTTGACGAACGGTCCGCACCACTGCGCCACGTACGGCCCGCGCGCCACGGCGTGGAACACCGCCCCGGCCTCGCCGCGCTTGTTGATGCCCAGCATGTTCGACACCGGGTACTCGGTGGTCAGCCGCGCCGTCGCCAGGTGGCTGGCCGGCAGGGTCGCCAGCGCGCCGCCCTCGCCCACCGCGCCCTCGGCCGCCTTGGCCTGCGACAGGTCGAAGACCAGGCCCGCCGCGCCGATCTTGGCGTCGGGAACCGGCGGCAGGTCCAGGATGTCGGCGCGCGCGGCCTCGATGCGCTGGGCGAGGTCGGGCCGGGACAGCAGGGCGGCGAACCAGGCCTCGCGCTCGGGCTGCTTCTTGGCCGCCTTCAGCGCCGTCTCTTCCTCGGCCGTCAGGCTCACCTTGGTGTAGCCGCGGGCGCGCATGCAGCGCTCGTAGCCGGCGCGGCGGGCCTTGGCCTCTTCCAGGCCGGCCAGGAAGCCGGTGGCCAGGGCCGCGCCCGCCGAGGCGGCCACGCCGCCGCCGGTCACCACGGGCGGCGGCAGGCCCGGTGTCGGCACGCCCTTGGCGTAGTCGGTGCAGACGGTCTCGTCGGCCATCTGGCCGGGCAGGTCCTTGCCGAGCTGGGTGAACACCCGGACCGGCTTGGCCGCGTGCGCCAGCCCGGGCGCGACGACGAGCAGGCCGACGACGGCGGCGACGATCGATTTCTTGGACATGGAACCCCCGTTTCCAGGGGCCGATCTATGGCAAGCGTCACCGCGCGCCACAACCCGGAGTTTGTGACAGCCGGACTTTTCGCGCCAAAGCCCTTCGGCTCTCAGTCCTTGCGACCCAGCGGATGCTTGGTGCGCACCACTTCGGCCAGGTGCTCGCCGGCCACGTGGGTGTAGATCTGGGTGGTGCCGATGTCGGCGTGGCCCAGCAGGGTCTGGATGACCCGCAGGTCGGCGCCGCCCTCCAGCAGGTGGGTGGCGAAGGCGTGGCGCAGCACGTGGGGGCTGACCTTCTCGCGGTCGATGCCGGCGGCGATCGCCGCGTCCTCCAGCAGCTGCGACACCCGCCGCGCCGTCAGCCGCCCGCCCTTGCCGCGCGAGGGATAGAGCCATGGGCTGTCCTTCTGACCCTTTGGCAGGAATTGCAGCCTTCCCTCCAGATAGGCCTTCACCGCCGCACGGGCCGCATCGTTCAGCGGGGCCAGCCGCTCCTTGCCGCCCTTGCCCTTGACCATCAGGAAGGCCGGGTCGCGGGCCAGGGCCGACAGCGGCAGGGCCAGAAGCTCGCTGATCCGCAGGCCCGAGGCGTAGAGCAGCTCGATGATGCACGACAGGCGCAGGCCCTGGGCGCCGTCCTTCTCCGCGGCGGCGGCCAGCAGGGCGTCGATCTCGGCCCGCGACAGCACCTTGGGCAGCGGCCGGCCGGCCTTGGGCGCCACGACGCGGCGCGACGGGTCGTCGGCGCGCCAGCCCTCGCCCAGGGCGAAGCGATAGAACTGCCGCACGGCCGAGCGCCGCCGCGCCGCCGTGGCCGGCGACAGGCCGCGCGCGCCCAGGTCCTGGAAATAGGCCTCGATCGCTTCCGCGTCGGCCGCGTCCAGGTCGTCGCCCGAGCGGCCCAGAAAGCCGCGGGCGTCCTCTAGGTCCTTCTCGTAGGCGCGCAGGGTGTTGGCGGCCGCCGCCCGCTCGACGGCCATCATCTCCAGGAAGGCCTCGACCCAGCCCTCTGCCTTTGCGCTCATTTCTTCTTCGCCGGCGGCTTGGCGGCGGGCTTCGGCGCGGGCGGAGCCGGCGGCGCGGGCAGCAGGCCCTCCACGGCCAGGGCCCGGGCGTCGGCGGAAAGACCGGCGCGGTTCAGGGCGGCGACGATGCGGGCG
>NZ_JBFTJR010000060.1:0-30001 GCF_056395525.1 Caulobacter sp. 10L414 | reverse complement strand
GGGCCAGGTTGCCCGCGCCGCGCAGGGCCACGAGGAAGCCGGGCGCGTCGGGCGCGGCCGRCGCGGCGCCGGTCAGGCGGGAAAGGTCGAGCACGCGGCGCAGGCGGCCTTCCACGCTGGCCAGGCCCAGAAGGGCGGGACGGCCGGCGGCGGGCGTCAGGCGGCGGGGCTCGAACGGGGTCACGCGCTCGACGGCGGCCAGCGGCAGGGCGTGCAGGCCCGCGCCGGCCTGGCACAGCAGCACGTCTTCCAGCGGGGTCTCGGGTTCCGGCGCGGTCCGGCGCTCGGCCAGCCGACGGGTGCGCGCCGCCAGGATCGCCCGGGCGCGCGCATCGTCCAAAAGTCCCCCCAACCCGTCGCCGCCTGAGGCGTCGGCCCTAGTCATGTCTTTACTAAACCCCCACGAGCGACTGCAGCAGCAGACGGACGCTCTTGCGCAACTGGCCGGCGTCCAGACCTGCGCCGTGGGCCAAACGCGTGTCCGCCGGAACGGTTCCCGCGATCTGGGCGGCGGTCTTCAGCGACCGCGCGGCGGCTTTGCTCCGTCCACGGTCGAGCAGCAGCAGGCCCAGGTGGTAGTGCGCCAGCGCAAAGCCGCGATCGAGATAGAGCGCGCGCTTGAAAGCCGCCTCGGCCGGCCCCGGGCGGCCAAGGGCCCGCAGCACCAGGCCGTCGTGCAGGTGCAGGGCGGGGTCCTCCGGCGCGAGGGCCAGCGCCTGGCGGCAGGCGGCCTCCGCGGCCAGGTAGTCGCCGGCGTCGGCCAGGCGGCGCACGGCCTCCACCAGTTCGGCGATCGGCGCGGCCTCCGGCGGAGCGGCCGTGGGGACGGGCGTCGGGATCGGCGTCGGCCGCCAGCGCGGCGGGGGGGCTTCGGCCGGGCTGGAGGCAGGCTCCGGTTCGGGGGCGGCGAAGGCCTCGAAGTTGGGACCGGGCGCGGCCGCACGCTCGGGATCTGCCGGGCGGTATGCCACCGTGCCCGGCAGCTGGGCCACGTCCAGGATCCTGCCGAAGGCCGGGTTCGGCTCGGCATGGCCCAACAGCAGCCAGCCGTCGGCCGCCAGCCGGCTTCCCAGCGCGCCCACGAGCTGCTCGACCACCTCGTGATGAAAGTAGATCAGCACGTTGCGGCACAGGATCAGGTCGAACTCGGTCAGTTCCAGCGGCGGCGCTGGGCCCAGCAGGTCGAGCAGGTTCTGGCGCTCGAACCGCACGAGGCCGCGATAGGGGCTCTTCAGGGTCCAGGTGTTGCGGGCCGTCTCGGTGAACCACTGGGCGCGGTCGGCGTCGCTGACGGCCCGCAGCGCCCAGCGGCCGAACTGGCCCTTGCGCGCGGTCTCCAGGAAGGCGGCGTTGATGTCGCCGCCTAGGATCGAGATCCGCCAGTCGCCGATCGCCTCGCCCAGCATCTGCGACAGCAGGATGGCGATCGAATAGGGCTCGGCGCCGGTGGCGCAGCCCGCGCTCCAGATGCGGATGCGCTTGTCCTGCGCCTTGCGCTGCAGGATGTCGGGCAGGATCGTCTCGCGCAGGGCCGTGAACTGCTCGGCGTAGCGGAAGAAGAAGGTCTCGCCGATCGTGATCTCGGTCTCGAGCGCGGCCCATTCGGCCTCGCCCTCGAGCTCGCTGGCCAGGCGCTTGAGATAGGCGGTGACGTCGCGGTCGCGGGTGGCCAGCAGGCGCCGCTGCACCCGGTCCCACAGCACGTCGTCCTTGTCGGCGTAGTAGTGGTGGCCGGTGCGGGCGATCACCGCGCGCTTGAGGCGCTGGAACGGCTCGTCGGCGGCCAGGGCCAGGCGCGGAACCTGGGGGCGCGGGGCCGCCCGCGGCGGCTTCACGCCGGCTCGCTTTCCCAGGCGGCCAGACGTTCCTGGGCCCGGCGGGCGAACTCGTCCAGCCGCGCCTTCTCCTCGGCCAGAAGCAGGTGCTCGGGCGACAGCACCGGGACCAGCCGTCCGTCGATCAGGGCGGTCTCGGCGACGCAGCCGCCCAGGCTGTCGGCTTCCTCGACGGCTTGGGTGTCGGGCGCGTGGGCGGCGGCGTCGGTGACGCGGTCGACCAGCAGGGTCACGGCCGGCGCGCCGGCCAGCGGACGCAGGCGGATCAGGTGGCGATAGAGGGCGGGGGCGGGCTCGCCGCCCTCGGCGTCCAGCAGGCGGTCCAGCGCCAGGGCCGCGATCGCCTCGCCGCCCAGATTGACGAAGCCTGCCAGTACGCGCGGCGCGCCCGGGGCGGCGACCAGTTCCGGCAGCGGCAGGATCTCGGCCACCGCCGCCTGCGGCAGGGCCGCTTCCAGCGCGCCCGCGCGGAAGGTCACATAGAGGCTGCTTGTCATTCTGGGCTCCGCAATCGGACCGACGCCGCCGACGTCGAGGTCAGGCCGGATCGATGCCGATCAGCAGCAAACGCCCCTCTACGGTCAAGGTTGCATCATGATCGACGATTAGAGCGTCCTCGGCGCCGAGCGCCTGATCGCCCGCCCGGGCGGCGGCGAGCGCGACCAGCAGGTTCACCCGCGCCGTGGCGGTGATCGTCTCCGCGCCGTCGATCCGCCGCACCGAGCCTCGCCAGGCGCCCCGCCGGACCATCAGGTTGAGGTCGCGGATCGGACCGCCGTCCAGCGTCGCGGCGGCCGCCGCGTCGCCGGGAAAGGGCAGTGGCGGCGAGGCCTCGTCGAGCACGACCTCGCCCAGCCCTTCGATGGTCAGCCGCAGGCCGGCGCCGGCGATCACCGTCAGCACTCGATCGACGCCGGGAAACACCGAGAACGGCCCCGGTGAGGCGACCTGCGCGATGCTCAGCCGCCAGTCGAAGGCGGCAAGGTCCGCGCCCGGCGGCTGGGCGGCGATCTCCCAGGTCGTCCCGCCGCCGTTCTTCCACGGGGCGGGAGCGCGTTCGGCGGCGGGCAGCAGGCGCATGATGTTCTCCAGCTAATCAGCGTCGTCATCCCGGCCGGAGCGCAGCGGAGAGCCGGGACCCAGGAGACTGGACGTGGGGTTTGGGTTCGCCGCCTTTGCCTCGGCTGGCGCACTGCGCTTGGCCCCTGGGTCCCGGATAAGCCCTGCGGGCTTTCCGGGATGACGAGCTTTGGGCGCGTGGTGTTACAGGATTCCCGGCAGATCCAGGCCGTGCTCGCGCGCGCAGTCCTTGGCGATGTCGTAGCCGGCGTCGGCGTGGCGCATGACGCCGGTGGCCGGGTCGTTCCACAGCACGCGCTCGATGCGCTTGGCCGCGGCGTCGGTGCCGTCGCAGACGATGACCATGCCCGAATGCTGCGAGAAGCCCATGCCCACGCCGCCGCCGTGGTGCAGCGACACCCAGGTGGCGCCCGAGGCGGTGTTGAGCAGGGCGTTCAGCAGCGGCCAGTCCGACACGGCGTCCGAGCCGTCCATCATCGCCTCGGTCTCGCGGTTGGGCGAGGCGACCGAGCCGCTGTCGAGGTGATCGCGACCGATGACGACCGGGGCCTTCAGCTCGCCCTTGGCGACCATCTCGTTGAAGGCGAGACCCAGGCGGTGGCGATCGCCCAGCCCGACCCAGCAGATGCGCGCCGGCAGGCCCTGGAACTTGATCCGCCGCCCGGCCATGTCGAGCCAGTTGTGCAGGTGGGGATTGTCGGGGATCAGCTCCTTGACCTTGGCGTCGGTCCTGGCGATGTCCTCCGGATCGCCCGACAGAGCGGCCCAGCGGAACGGTCCGATCCCGCGGCAGAACAGCGGGCGGATGTAGGCCGGCACGAAGCCGGGGAAGTCGAAGGCGTTCGCAACGCCTTCCTCCAGCGCCATCTGGCGGATGTTGTTGCCGTAGTCGACGGTCGGCACGCCTGCGGCCCGGAAGTCGAGCATGGCCTGCACGTGCACGGCCATCGAGGCGCGGGCGGCCTTGTTGACGCTGGCCGGGTCGCGCTCCCTGGCCCCGGCCCACTGTTCTAGACTCCAACCAATCGGCAGGTAGCCGTTGATCGGGTCGTGGGCGCTGGTCTGGTCGGTCAGCAGGTCGGGCCGGATGCCGAGCGCGTACATCTGCGGCAGCAGCTCGGCGGCGTTGCCAAGCAGGCCGACCGAGATCGGGGTCTTGGCGGCGCACGACTCCGCGATCCAGGCCAGGGCTTCGTCGAGATTGTCGGTCGACTTGTCGAGATAGCCGGTGCGCAGGCGCATCTCGATGCGCGAGGGCTGGCACTCGATGGCCAGGCACGAGGCCCCGGCGAACACCGAGGCCAGCGGCTGGGCGCCGCCCATGCCGCCCAGACCCGCCGTCAGCAGCCACTTGCCCGACAGGTCGCCGGCATAGTGCTGGCGGCCCATCTCGACGAAGGTCTCGTAGGTGCCCTGCACGATGCCCTGGGCGCCGATATAGATCCACGAGCCGGCGGTCATCTGGCCGTACATGGCCAGGCCCTTCTTATCGAGCTCGTTGAAGTGCTCCCAGTTGGCCCAGCGCGGCACCAGGTTGGAGTTGGCGATCAGCACGCGCGGCGCGTCGGCGTGGGTGCGGAACACACCCACCGGCTTGCCCGACTGCACCAGCAGCGTCTGGTCGTCCTCCAGCCGGCGCAGGGTCTCGACGATCTTGTCATAGCTTTCCCAGTCCCGGGCCGCGCGGCCGATGCCGCCATAGACCACCAGCTCCTCGGGCCGCTCGGCGACGTCGGGGTGCAGGTTGTTCATCAGCATCCTGAGCGGCGCTTCGGTCAGCCAGCTCTTGGCGGTGAGCTCGGTTCCTGTGGCGGGACGGATGACGCGGGTGTTGTCGAGGCGGGTCATGGATGACGGGTCTCTGGCGGGGAATGGGGAACGAACTCCTCCCCCGCGACGCGGGGGAGGGGGACCGCGAAGCGGTGGAGGGGGCGAGACGGGGCGCCGAGCTTCGTCACTCGCCCCCTCCGTCGCGCTGCGTATCCGCAGCGCGCCACCTCCCCCGTTTCACGGGGGAGGATCTTGAGAAGCGAAGTCCACGCAGGCCTTCAGCACGTCGCCCAGCACGCTGCGCATCGGCGCGGCCTTCTGCGGGCGGTAGGGCGAGGGCCAGGACTGCGGGGTGATGCGGGGCGAGGGGTCGTCGATGTAGCCGCGGCAGGCCAGCTCCATCTGCACGGCGTGGATGCCGCGCTCGGGCTTGCCGTAGTGGCGGGTGATCCAGCCGCCTTTGAAGCGGCCGTTGGTCACCATCGGCAGGCCCGAGCTTTCGCAGGCGGTCTCGACGGCGGCGGTCAGTGCCTGGTCGCAGCTCGCCCCGCTGTTGGTGCCGATGTTGAACACCGGCAGTTCGCCCGGAAACAGCCGCGGCGCCCGCGAGCGGATCGAGTGGGCGTCATACAGCACCACCTTGCCATGGATCGCCAGCAGCCGGTCGATCTCGGCCCGCAGGGCCTCGTGGTAGGGGATGAACCAGCGCGCGCGACGGGCGGCGATTTCGGCCTCGTCCGGCTCCCGGCCCTCGGCATAGAGCCGCTCGCCGTCGAAGGTGTCGATTGGGCACAGGGCGGTGGTCGCCATCCCCGGATAGAGCGAGGCGCCCGACGGATCGCGATTGACGTCGATGACGGTGCGCGACACGGCCGTCCGCACGGTCGTGGCCCCCAGGTCGTCGGCGAAGTTGTAGAGCCGCTCGATCCACCAGTCGGCGTCCTTGCGGGCCAGCCAGGGCGAGACGAGGCGCTTTTCGATGTCCTCGGGAATGAACGATCCCGAGTGGGGGATGCTGACGATCAGGGGCGCGTCGCCCCGCCAGACTTCCAGCCAGTCGCTGCTCATGTGGTCGCTCCGGGCAAGGGAACGCCGGCCGCCGCGTCGATGATCGCGCCGGTCCGCACCAGGATGTTGGCCGCTTCCATGTCGGGATGGAAGTGACGGTCGTCCGACAGATGCGCGACCTTGCTCCGCACCTCGCCCCGAACCGCCTCGAGGGCGGCGCTGGAGGTCAGCGGCGCGTGGAAGTCGCAGCCCTGCGCGGCGGCCAGAAGTTCAATGCCGATCACCGCCGTCGCGTTCTCCACCATCGACAGCAGGCGGCGCGCCCCGTGGGCGGCCATCGACACGTGGTCCTCCTGGTTGGCCGAGGTGGGGATGGAGTCGACGCTGGCCGGATAGGCCTTCTGCTTGTTCTCCGAGACCAGGGCCGCGGCCGTGACCTGCGGGATCATGAAGCCGGAGTTGAGGCCCGGCTTGGGCGTCAGGAAGGCCGGCAGGCCCGACAGCGCGGGATCCACCAGCATGGCGATGCGGCGCTCGCTGATCGAGCCGATCTCGCAGACGGCCAGGGCGATCATGTCGGCGGCGAAGGCCACCGGCTCGGCGTGGAAGTTGCCGCCCGACAAGGCCTCGTCCGCTTCCGGGAAGATCAGCGGGTTGTCGGAGACGCCGTTGGCCTCGGTGGCCAGGGTGCAGGCGGCCTGGCGCAGCACGTCCAGCGCCGCGCCCATCACCTGGGGCTGGCAGCGCAGGCAGTAGGGGTCCTGTACCCGCTCGTCCTCCTTCAGGTGCGAGGCGCGGATGTCGGACGAGGCCATCAGGGCGCGCAGGGCCGCGGCGGTCTCGATCTGACCGGCGTGACGGCGCAGCTGGTGGATGCGGGGATCGAACGGCGTGTCCGAGCCCTTGGCGGCCTCGGTCGACAGCGCGCCGGTGACCAGGGCCGACTGGAACAGCACCTCGGCCTCGAACAGGCCGGCCAGGGCGTTGGCGGTCGAGAACTGGGTGCCGTTCAGCAAGGCCAGGCCCTCCTTGGGCCCCAGTTCGACGGGCGAAAGGCCGGCGCGAGCCAGGGCTTCGAGGGCGGGCTTCCTCACGCCGTCGACGTCGATCTCGCCGACCCCGATCATGGTCGCGGCCATGTGCGACAGCGGCGCCAGATCGCCCGAAGCGCCGACCGAGCCTTGGCTGGGCACCACCGGCGTCAGGCCCAGCGTCAGCATGGCCTCCAGCAGCTTGACGGTCTCGACCCGCACGCCCGAGGCGCCTTGGGCCAGGCTGGCCAGCTTCAGGGCCATCATCAAGCGGATCACCGGAACCGGCGAAGGCTCGCCCGTGCCCGCGGCGTGCGACAGCACGATGTTGCGTTGCAGGGTCGCCAGGTCCTCGTCGCCGATGCGCACGCTGGCCAGTTTCCCAAAGCCCGTATTGATGCCGTAGACCGGCTCGCCCTTGGCCAGGATGCGGGTCACGGCCGCCGCGCTGGCCTCGATCACCGACCAGGCATGGTCCGCCAGCCGCGCGGCCGCGCCGCGATAGACCGACTTCCACTGGACGAGGCTGACCTCGCCGGGGTGCAGGACTTCAGTGTTCACGAAACAGAGCTCCAGACGCGCGCATGGAGCGGATTGAAGCCCATGCGGTAGACAAGTTCGGCGGGACGCTCGACGTCCCAGATGGAAAGGTCGCAGGCCTTGCCGGCCTCCAGGGTTCCCCGATCGGCCAGCAGCCCGAGGGCCCGGGCGGCTTCGCGCGTGACGCCGGCCAGGCACTCGTCCACCGTCAGGCGAAACAGAGTGGCGGCCATGTTCATGGTCAGCAGCAGGCTGGTCAGCGGCGAGGTGCCGGGATTGCAGTCCGTGGCCAGCGCCAGGGGCACGCCGGCCGCGCGCAGGGCGTCGATCGGCGGCAGCTTCGTCTCGCGCACGAAGTAGTAAGCGCCGGGCAGCAGCACGGCCGTGGTCCCGGCCCCGGCCATGGCGGCGATCCCGGCCTCGTCCAGATGCTCCAGGTGATCGGCCGACAGCGCCCCGAATTCGGCGGCCAGCGCGGCGCCATGCAGGTTCGACAGCTGCTCGGCGTGCAGCTTCACCGGCAGGCCGTGGGCGCGGGCGGTCGTAAACACCCGGCGGATCTGGGCGGGCGAGAAGCCGATGCCTTCGCAGAAGCCGTCCACCGCGTCGGCCAGGCCTTCCGCCGCCACGGCGGGGATCATCTGCTGGCAGATCAGGTCGATGTAGCCGTCGGCGTCGCCCTTGAACTCCGGCGGCAAGGCGTGGGCGCCCAGGAAGGTGGTCTTGACTGAGACGGGGCGGGCTCGGCCCAGGGCGCGGGCGGCGCCCAGGCTCTTCAGCTCGTGTTCCAGCGACAGGCCGTAGCCGGATTTCACCTCGATAGTCGTCAGGCCCTCAGCGATCAGGGCGTCCAGGCGGGGCAGGGCGGCGGCGACCAGCTGGTCTTCCGTCGCCTCGCGGGTGGCCTTCATGGTCGAGACGATGCCGCCGCCGGCCCGGGCGATCTCTTCGTACGACGCACCGGCCAGCCGCAGCTCGAACTCGTGGGCGCGGTCGCCGCCGAAGATCAGGTGGGTATGCGGGTCGATCAGGCCGGGCGTGATCCAGCGGCCCTCGCAGTCGACCGTCTCCGCAGCTTCGAACACAGGCGCGTCGGCGGCCGGGCCGGCATAGAGGATCCGGCCGTTCTTGGCGGCGATCACGCCGTCTTCGACGACGCCCAGTCCAGGCGCGCCTTCGGCGAGGGTCGCAAGCCGGGCCTTGATCCAAACCCGATCGCACCGCATCGCCAGCGCCTCCCGTGACGTCTTGAGTCGTGCTCCGCGACCCTTGCGGCGCGGTTCAATATGTATAGACATATTCGCGAGCGACGAGGATTGTCCAGTGAGCGACGCCGAGAATCTTGAAGGCCCGGAAGAGGCCTCCCCCGACCTGCCCGACGAGGTTGCGGTCGAGGCTCAGGGCGAGCCCGCGCCGGCGCCCGCTCCCGAAGCCCCCAAGGACGTCGTGGTCTGGTGCGAGAGCGCCCTGCTGGCCGACGGCTGGGCGAAAGGCGTTCGCCTGACCCTCTCCGAGGGCCGCATCGCCCGCATCGACACCGACGTCGCGGCCGGCAACGAGCCCCGCCTGGGCGCGGCCCTGCCGGGCATGCCCAACCTGCACAGCCACGCCTTCCAGCGGGCCATGGCGGGCCTGACCGAGGCGCGGGGCGAGGGCGGCGACAGCTTCTGGACCTGGCGCGAGCTGATGTACCGCTTCGTCGAGCGGCTGGATCCCGACGACCTGCAGGCCGTCGCCGCCATGGGCCAGGTCGAGATGCTGGAGAGCGGCTTCACCCGCGTCGGTGAGTTCCACTACCTGCACCACGACCGTGACGGCGGCGCCTTCGACGATCCGGCCGAGATGGGCGCGCGGATCGCGGCAGCGGCGCAGGAGACGGGCATCGGCCTGACCCTGCTGCCGGTGTTCTACGCCCACTCGGGCTTTGGCGGCGCCGCGCCCGGCGAGGGCCAGAAGCGCTTCGTCACCGACGTCGACGGATACGCCCGCCTGCTGGAGGCCAGCCGCGCCGCCGTCGCGGGCCTGCCCGACGCGGTGGTGGGGATCGCGCCGCACAGCCTGCGCGCGGTCACGCCTGAGGAACTCACCGCCATCACGCCCCTGGCCGCCGGCGGGCCGATCCACATCCACATCGCCGAACAGACCAAGGAAGTCGACGACTGCCTGGCCGCCACCGGCCAGCGTCCCGTGCGCTGGCTGATGAACCACGCCGACGTCGGCAAGCAGTGGTGCTTGGTCCACGCCACCCACATGAACGCGGTCGAGACCGAGCGCCTGGCCAAGAGCGGCGCGGTCGCGGGTCTCTGCCCGATCACCGAGGCCAACCTGGGCGACGGCGTCTTCCCGGCCCACGACTACCAGGCCGCCGGCGGCGCCTTCGGGATCGGGTCTGACAGCAACGTGCTGATCGACGCGGCCGAGGAGCTGCGGGTGCTGGAATACTCCCAGCGCCTGACCCGGCGCGCGCGCAACGTGCTGGCCGGCGGCCCCAGGCGCTCGACCGGCGGCGAGCTGTGGCGCGCGGCCGTGGCGGGCGGAAGCCAGGCCCTGGGCGCGGGCCGTCCGGGCCTGCGCCGCGGCGCGCCGGCCGACTTCGTCACCCTCGATCGCGACCACCCGGCCATCGTCGGCCGCGGCGGCGACGCCTTGGTCGACAGCCTGGTGTTCGCCGGGCGGCACGGCGCGATCGACAGCGTCTGGCGCGCGGGCCGCCCCGTGGTCGCCGGCGGCCGCCATCGGCATCGCGACGCCATCGTCGAGCGCTATCGCCAGGTGCTCCGGGGCCTGCTGTCGTGACGGTTCCGCTGCACCAGCGCATCCGCGACGAGATCGAGGGCCTGGTTCGCTCGGGCGCCTGGCCGCCGGGTCATCGCGCGCCCTCCGAGAGCGAGCTGATGGCTCAGTACGGCTGCTCGCGGATGACGGTGAACAAGGCGATGTCGGCCTTGGCGCAGGCCGGCCTGATCGTCCGCCGCCGCCGCGCCGGCTCGTTCGTGGCCCGGCCCAAGGTGCATTCCACCGTCCTCGACATCCCCGACATCCAGGCCGAGATCACCGCCCGGGGCGAAACCTACGCCTTCGTGCTGCTGGCGGCTGAGCGCCGCCCCGCCGATCCCGACGACGGCGACGAGGTCGACCTGGCGGGCGAGGGCGACCTGGTCGTCCTGCGCGGCCTGCACGTAGCCGGCGGTCGGCCCTTCGCGCTGGAGGACCGGCTGATCAGCCTGGCCGCCGTGCCCGAGGCCGCCGCCGCCGACTTTGCCGCCGAGCCGCCCGGCGCCTGGCTGCTGCACCACGTTCCGTGGACGGAAGCGGAAAGCCGCATCAGCGCCGTGGGCGCGGAAGCCGCCGTCGCCGAACTGCTGGCCCTGGACGTCGGCGCGGCCCTGCTGGCCGTGGAACGCCGCACCTGGCGGGCGGGCGAGCCGGTCACGCGCGTGCGCCAGCTGTTCCCCGGCGAGGCCTACGACCTGGTCGCCCGGTTCGGCTCCGCGCGCTGAGCAGCGGCGTTTGCAGGCGCCGAGCCGGCTTGCTCGCCGGTGGATCAGTCGACAGGTGCATGCACGCCCAAGCTGTCGTACATCACCACGCGAGCGCGGGCTGAATCGCGCTTGGGGCGTGCGTGGGGACGTAGCGTGAAGGAAGTCGAAGCGATCACCGGCGGTGCGCTGGGCGGATGGCTGGCGCGGTTCAAGTCGGATGGCCGTTCGGCCCATCCCGCGCCGCCGCCTGGAACCAGGTGCGACAACTGCGAAACCGAACTGGCCGGGCATTTCTGCCACGCCTGCGGCCAGGAAGCCTCCGACCATCACAAGTCGATCTTCCATGTCACCTGGGAAGCCATCGAGGGGATGTTCCACTTCGACGGCCGCCTGTGGCGCACCCTGCCGTGGCTGTTCTTCCGTCCCGGCACGCTCAGCCGCGAGTATCTCGACGGCAAGCGGGCCCGGCACGTGCCGCCGTTCCGCCTGTTCCTGGTCTCGCTGCTGCTGTTCATCCTGTCGGCCGAGGTCGTGATCCACAAGGCGATGCACGACGCCCAGCACAAGGCCGGCCCTGGGGGCGAGCACGCGGCCTCGGCCTCGCACGGCCCCGCCAAGAGCGGCGAGCACGGCAAGGCCGCTCCGCCGAGCATCAACGACAGCGTCAAGGCCATCCCCGGCGAGGTCACCAACGACATCCAGCAGCAGATGAAGGAGGGCGGCCTGCTTTCCGACGGGGTCGGGGCCGACGGCAAGCGCACCTTCATCGACGTGGGCGAGGTCGAGCCGACCGAGCGGGCCAAGCTGGAGTGGTTCAACACCCAGCTGAACAAGGCCGTGGACACCCCCGGCTACTTCGTCGCCGTGGTGTTCGGCTGGGGCCACCGTCTGGCGGTGTTCCTGCTGCCGATCCTCGCCCTGTCGCTGGGCGCCTGCTACGTCTATCGCCGCAAGTTCATGATGTACGACCACCTGATCGTGTCGATGAACTACCTGTCGTTCATCTTCCTGCTGTGGGCGATCGTGATGATCCTGCCCGCCCCGGTGCGCCAGACCGGCGTCCTGGTTGCTCTGCTGTGGGCGCCGGTGAACCTGTTCATGACCCTGCGCGGCGTCTACGCCTCCAACGTGTTCGGGGCGCTGCTGAAGACCACGATCGTCTGGTTCACCACCCAGCTGGCCTTCGTGTTCCTGCTGGCGGGCCTGCTGTGGCTGGGTCTGTCGCAGATCTAACGACGTTCTGCCGGTTTATTGTTCGCGGACGGACATTATCCCCGTTCGTCCGCGACGGGTGTCATGACAGCTTTGCAAGGGCCTGATATCCGAACGCCGTGTTGCGGAAATAATCAACAACCGCAGCCGCTTATACGTAAAAAGGGGATTACTTCGTGTCCAAGACCACCTTCGGTCGGTCGGCGTTGATGCTGACCTGCGCGCTGGGCGCGCTCGCCAGCGCCGCCGTCGCCAACGCCCAAGAGGCCGACTCCACCAGCCTCGAAGAGATCATCGTCACCGCCGAGCGCCGCTCGGTGAACCTGCAGGACACGCCGGTGTCGGTCGGCGTGGTCGCCGGCGACCAGCTGCGGGCCATGCAGGCGGGCGGCGACGACATTCTCGCCCTGGCCGGCCGCGTGCCCGGCCTCTACGCCGAAACCACCACGGGCCGGATCTTCCCGCGCTTCTACATCCGCGGTCTTGGCAACATCGACTTCTACCTCGGCGCCTCGCAGCCGGTGTCGATCATCCAGGACGAAGTCGTCCTCGAGCACGTGGTGCTGAAGTCGAACCCGGTGTTCGACGTCCAGCAGGTCGAAGTGCTGCGCGGCCCGCAGGGCTCGCTGTTCGGCCGCAACACCACCGCCGGCATCATCAAGTTCGACACCGCCAAGCCGACCCAGACCCTGCAGGGCCAGGCCCAGGCCTCGTACGGCAGCTACAACACCACCACCTTCGACGGCGGCATCGGCGGCCCGATCGTGGCCGACAAGCTGGCCTTCCGCGTCTCGGCCCTCTACCAGCACCGCGACGACTGGGTGGACAACACCTTCCGCGGGACCAGCGCCGACGGCACCGTCACGCCGCAGAAGGACGCCATGGGCGGCTTCGACGAGCGCGACCTGCGCCTGCAGATCCTGGCGACCCCGACAGAAGAGCTGTCGGTCCTGGCCTCGGCCCATGTGCGCCAATACGAGGGCACCTCGACCCTGTTCCACCGCAACGGCCTGAAGAAGGGCTCCAACAGCACCGACTTCGCCGAGCGCGACCAGGTCGCCTACGACGAGGCGGCCAACAACCCGCAGGCCTACGACACGGCCGGCGCCTCGCTGAAGATCGACTACGACCTGGGCGGCGTGAAGCTGACCTCGATCAGCGCCTATGAGACCACCGACGGCTACAGCCGCGGCGACACCGACGGCGGCGCGGCCGCCAACTTCCCGGTCGGCGGCGCGCCCAACGGCTTTGGCCAGTCGCAGGGCGCGGTGAAGGATCTCGACCAGATCAGCCAGGAAATCCGCCTGGCCAGCACCACCGACGGTGCGCTGAAGTGGCAGGTCGGCGGCTTCTATTTCGACAGCCGCGACATCACCAACTTCTACCAGCGCGCGTTCTTCGTCCGCACCAACCCCAACAACTGGGTGTCGCTGGAGAACATCAACACCTCGTGGGCCGTCTTCGGCCAGGTCAGCTATGACGTCACTCCGAACCTGACGATCACGGCCGGCGCCCGTCAGACCGACGACACCAAGAAGACCCGCCTGCTGAAGTCGGCCGACACGGCCACGGGCGCGGTCACCTACACCGGCCGCCGCTACGTGAAGCTGTCCGACAGCCAGCCCAGCTGGGACCTGTCGGCGCTCTACAAGGTGACCGGCGACGTCAGCGTCTACGCCCGCGTCGCCCGCGGCTTCCGCGGTCCGACCATCCAGGGCCGTTCGGCCGTGTTCAACGCCGACTTCACCACCGCCGACTCCGAGACGATCCTGTCGTGGGAAGCCGGCTTCAAGAGCCAGCTGCTGAACAACACCCTGCGCCTGAACGCTTCGGCCTTCACCTACAAGGTCGAGGACATCCAGCTGAACGGCAACGACAGCAACGGCAACGGCGTGCTGTTCAACGCCGACAAGGCCGAGGCCTACGGCATGGAAGCCGAGGCCCAGTGGCGCCCGATCGCCAACCTGACCCTGACCGCCGGCCTCTCGCTGCTGCACAGCGAGATCAAGGACAAGCGCGTCTACGCCCAGGTCTGCGCCCTCAACGGCGTGGTGGTCTGCACCGTGCAGAACCCGACCATCCAGGTCGGTTCGAACGTCTTCGCCCAGATCGACGGCCAGCCGCTGCCGAACGCGCCGGAGTACAACGTCGACTTCACCGCCCGCTACGAGCACCCGCTGGCCAACGGCGGCGCGCTGTTCGCGGCCACCGACTGGAACGTGCAGGGCTACACCAACTACGTCCTCTACAAGACCCGCGAGTTCTACTCCGAGGGCAACTTCGAGGGCGGGCTGAAGCTCGGCTACACCGCTCCGGGCGGCGCCTACGAAGTGGCCCTGTTCGGCCGCAACATCACCAACGAGAAGAACCTCAAGGGCGTGATCGAGAACTACATGGCCTCGGTCTTCAACGAGCCCCGCATCGTCGGCGTCTCGGTCAGCGCCAAGCTGCGCTGATCTGACCGCCTGACCTGAAAGAGCGCCCTCCGAGCCTGGCCCGGAGGGCGTTTTTCTTTGGGGAGAAGACCCCCTCAGTCGCTTCGCGACAGCTCCCCCAGAGGGGGAGCATCTTGGCGCTTTAGATTCTCCCCCTCTGGGGGAGGTGGCCCGAAGGGCCGGAGGGGGGAGCTCGCCGCAGGCGCGCTACAGCGACTGCCCGTCGTCCACCGTGAACACCGACCCCGTCACCGCCCGCGAAGCGTCCGAGGCCAGGTACAGCGCGGTGGCCTCCAGGTCGCTGGTGTCCATCAGTCGCCGCCTGGGGAAGCCGGCGACCAGCTTCTGCCCGCCTTCGCTGTCGAACCAGGCGTCGTTGAGCTCGGTGCGGATGTAGCCGGGGCACAGCACGTTGACGTTGATGCCCTTGCTGGCCCACTCGCGGGCCAGGCTCTTGCCCATGTGGGCCGTGGCGGCCTTGGACGCGCAGTAGGCGGTGATGCMGGGCAGCACCTTGTGGGCCCCGATCGAGGCCACCAGCACCACCCGGCCGCGGGCCTCGACGCCGGCCTTGATCATCCGCCGCGCGCCTTCGCGGGCGGTCAGGAACACGCCCCGGGTGTTGACCCCAAGGATCTTGTCGAAGTCCTCGATGGCGATATCCAGCGCCGAAGCCCGGACGTTGATCCCGGCGTTGGCGATCACCGAGTTGGCCGGCCCCCAGGCGGCCTCCAGCGCATCGTAGGCGGCGATCACCGAGGCTTCGTCCTCGACGTCCATCGAGACGGCCAGGGCCGCGCCGCCCGCTGCCTCGATCTCGCCGACCAGGGCCGCCAGCCGGTCGGCCCGCCGCGCCGCCACCGCCACCCGCGCGCCGGCCTTGGCGGCGGCCAGGGCCAGGTTGGCGCCGATACCCGACGAGGCGCCGGTGATCAGGACGGTGCGGCCGGAAAGGTCGGTCATCGTGTATGCTCCCTCGGGTTTCGAGGGAGCATACGGTCGTTTGAAAGGCTTAGGCCAGCCCCGGTCCTTCGATCTTCACCACCGAGGCGAAGCTCGGGCGGCGCTCGGGCAGGGTGATCTTCAGGCCCTTGCCGTCGCGGGTGAAGGGCAGGGGATCGCCGCCCAGCAGCGAGACCTTGCGCACCTCGCCGCCGGCATGCGGGGCGCCGGTCGCCAGGCTTTCGATGACCATCTCGCGGCCCGGCTCGACCAGCGGCAGCGCGTAGAGGGCGCCGGCCTTGGTGGTGAAGCGGATGTCGCGGGCCTCGAACGGCTTGGCGTCGCCCTCGTTCTGCATACCTTCGACCAGGCGCGTGGGGCCCTCGCCGTAGATCTTCCACGGGCGGGTCGAATAGATGGCCTCGCCGTTGACGGCGATCCAGCCGGCCATGTCGGCCAGCACCTTGGCCTCCTTGTCGTCGATCGAGCCGTCGCCGCGCTGGGGGATCGACAGCATCAGCGTGCCGTTCTTGCTGACCACGTCGGTCAGGCGCTGGATCACGTCCTTGGCGGTCTTGTAGCCGTCGCGCTCATAGAGCCCGCGGTCATAGTGCCAGTTGCCGATGCAGGTGTCGGTCTGCCAGGGCTCGTCGCGCAGCCGGTCGGAGAAGCCGCGCTCGACGTCCTCGACGATGGCCTTGCGCTGGAAGGCGGTCAGCTTCTTGCCGGTGACCACGACGTCGGTCGTGCCGGTGCGGCGGACGGCCTGGTTGTAGAAGTGCGCGGTCGCCTCCAGCCCGGCCCAGCCCAGAGGCAGGGCGTAGTTGTCGAAATAGACCATGTCGGGCTTGTAGCGGTCGACCAGGTCGTTCTGGCGCAGCAGCCACTGATGCACGAAGGCGGGATTGTTGGCCGGCGGGGTCTCGATCCACTCGCCGTCGTGCTTGTCGTGCCAGGCGTTGGCGTCGGCGATGGAATTGATCCCGTCGGGGATCACCATGTTGGGGCCGGTGTAGAGCTCCTGCGGGTCCAGGCCCTCCCACCACTTGCCCTTGCCGTCGGCCTTCTTCAGGCRGAACGCGTCGTACCGCTGGCCCTTCAGCGGGCCTTCGGCGTCGTAGCCGTAGGCGGTCTGCCACCAGTGCCAGGCGTGGGCGGCGTGGTTGGAGACGGCGAACTTCATGCCGTGGCGGCGGGCGACCTTCTCCCAGGTTCCGACGATGTCGCGCTTGGGTCCGACGCGGGTCGAGTTCCAGGCGTGATGGCGGCTGTCGAACAGGTCGAGATTGTCGTGGTGGTTTGCCATCGACATGAAGAACTTCGCGCCGGCGGCGACGTAGGTCTTCATCAAGGCTTCGGGATCCCAGGCGTCGGCCTTCCAGCGCGGGATGAACTCCATGAAGCCGAACTGCGTCGGGTGGCCGTAGGTCTTGACGTGGTGTTCGTAGAACGGGTTGCCCTGCTGGTACATCTGGCGGCCGTACCAATCGCCGAACTCGGGCACGCATTGCGGGCCCCAGTGCGACCAGATGCCGAGCTTGGCGTCGCGGAACCAGTCCGGCGTCTTGTAGCCGGCCGCCAGCGACTCCCACGAAGCCTTGAAGGGACCGCGTCCCGTTTTGCCCTGGGAGGCGGCAAGGGCGGACGAGGCGGCGAGGCCGGCGGTCGCGCCGAGAAGGGCGCGGCGGGTGAAGGGCATGGACTGGCTCACTTTTACTGGACCGGCGTCAGGCGCGCGGCCGCGCCGCCGCTGGCGGCGAGTTTCAGGGTCAGGACGTAGGCGGCGGAGACGGGGGGAGCCGAACCCTTGAGGCTCGTGGGCGTCGCCCCGTCCTCGCGGATGTCGGCCTTCCACGCGCCCTTGCTCAGGAAGTCGAGCGGGACCTTCACCGTCCGGGCGGTCTCGTTGTTCAGCGCGCCGATCCACCATTCGTCGCCCTTGCGGCGGGCGACGACGATCGACTGGCCGATCTCGCCGGTCACGTAGCGCACCTCGTCCCACGCCGTCGGCACGGCGGCGGCGAAGTCCAGGCCCGCGGGGCTTTCGGCATAGGTGTCGGGGCTGTCGGCGACGATGGTGAAGGGGCTGTCGTAGACCACGAACATCGCCAGCGCCTGGCCGCGCGTGGTCTGCACGAAGGGCAGGCGGTCGCGGGGTTCGAACGCGGCGGGCTCGACATTGCGGAAGCCGCCGGGGGTGTAGTCCATCGGCCCCAGCAGCAGGCGCGTATAGGCCAGCATGACGTTGTGGGACGCGGTGATCCGCGCGCTCCACTTGTTGTACTCGGCCCCCAGCACGCCTTCCTGCGTCAGGTAGTGCGGATAGGTGCGGATCAGGCCCGTCGGGTGATAGGCGCCGTGCAGGTCGACCATCAGGTGGTGCTGGGCGGCCTTCTTCAGCAGGCGGTGGTAGAAGTCGACCATCGCTTGATCGTCACGGTCCATGAAGTCGACCTTGATCCCCTTGATCCCCCACTGCTCGTAGAGGGCCAGGGCCTCGTCCATCTGGGCGTCCAGGGCCTTCCAGTTCAGCCACAGCCAGACGCCGACCTTCCTGTCGGCGCCGTAGGCGATCAGGCCCGGCAGGTCGAGTTCGGGCTTGGGACGGGTGACGTCGACGCCCGGCCGCACCACCGAGGCGCCGCCGGCCCCGACGTTCCAGCCTTCGTCGATCAGCATGTATTCCAGGCCGTTGGCGGCGGCGAAGTCGATATAGGCCTTGATGGTCTGCGGGTTCATGCCGGCGTTGGGCACGGCCTTCAGCGTCGGGCCGTTCCACCAGTCCCAGGCGGCCTTGCCCGGCTTGATCCAGCTAGTGTCGGCGACGACGGAGGGCGCGCTCAGCGTCGTCAGCAGGGTGTTCTCGACCAGCTGGCCGGCCTTGGGGGCGACCATGATCACCCGCCAGGGCGAGACGACGTCGGCGCCCAGGCGGGTCTTCACCGCCGTGCCAGAGCCGTCGAGGCGCGGCGACAGCTTGACCGACACGCCCAGCCGACCGTCGCCCCGGCCCGTCAGGTACATTCCCGCCCAGTCCTTCAGGTCGGCCTCGGCGATGGCGAAGGCGGCGTTGTCGCCCTGGCAGACCAGCGGCGCGTCGAACAGGTTGTGCTCGCGGAACCGCGAAGCCTGGACGGGGTCGAACTCGCCCTCGTGGCTGGTGCCGAACTTGCCCAGGTTCAGGCCGAAGCAGCCGTAGTCCTTGGGGAAGGAAAAGCCGGTCACCTCGTCGTTGACGTTGGTCGCCGCCGTCGCCTCCTGCTGGGGCAGCACGTAGCGGAAGGCCGCGCCCTGGTCATAGGCGCGGAAGATCACCCGCAAGCGGCGGCCGCCTTCCTCCTGGAAGTCGACGGCCAGTTCGTTGTGCTTCTGGACGACGCGGCTGACCTTGGCGGCCGGCAGGTCGTAGGCGTCTTCGCCGCTGCTGCTCTCCGCGCCGACGATCTTGGCGCCATAGGAAAAGCGGCCGCCCTTCGAGAGCTCCAGGCCCAGGCCCGAGGGCGCGATCAGGGTCTTGCCCTTGTAGGCGACGGCGTAGCGCGCCTGTCCCGACTCGTCGGAGACTTGGATCGAGACAGCGCCGTCGGGGGAGGAAAGGGTGCGGGTTTCGGCCGAGGCGTTTGCGCCATACAGCGCTGTCAATGCAGCGCCCGCCAGCAGCGCGTTCCGAACCACCCCCATTGCAACGTCTCCCTAAAATTCGTTGTCTCAGTGTTTGTCGTATTAATTAGACCGTGTATGCATCGGCGTCGAGCTTTCGATACCGGTAACATCCAGGCGGCTCGCAGACCGCCCAAAGCAAGGAAGAGCGGGGGAGCATGAACACCAGGACCCTGACCATCGCCCTGATGGCGACCACCCTTCTGTCGGCTCCGGCCTTCGCCGCCGACGGTCCCAAGAGCACCGCCCATCCGGCGCTGTGGCCCGCGGCCAAGAGCCAGGGCCTGGTCGACCCGGCCACCGAAGCCTTCGTCGACGGCCTGCTGGCCAAGATGACGCTGGAGGAGAAGGTCGGCCAGATGATCCAGGCCGACACCGCCTCGATCAAGGCCGAGGACCTCAAGACCTATCCGCTGGGCTCGATCCTGGCCGGCGGCAGCTCGCCGCCCCTGGGCGCGCCCGACCGCTCGCCGGTCGGCCCCTGGGTCGACACCGTCAAGGCGTTCCGCGACGCCGCCGCCCAGCGCGGCGGGACCAACATCCCGCTGATGTTCGGCATCGACGCCGTGCACGGCAACAACAACCTCGTCGGCGCCACGCTGTTTCCGCACAACATCGCCCTGGGCGCCGCCCACGATCCTGAACTGATCCGCAAGATCGGCGCCGCCACGGGCCAGGAGACAGCGGTGTCAGGCTTCGACTGGGCCTTCGGTCCGACCCTGGCCGTGCCGCGCGACGACCGCTGGGGCCGCACCTACGAGGGCTATTCGGAAGATCCCGCGATCGTGCGCCAGTACGCCCGCGAGATGATCCTGGGCCTGCAGGGCGCCGTCAGCGAGGGCCAGGCCCTGCAGAAGGGCCACGTGGCGGCCAGCGCCAAGCACTTCCTGGGCGATGGCGGCACCACCAACGGCAAGGACCAGGGCGACACGCAGGTCTCCGAGCAGGACCTGATCCGCCTGCACGCCCAGGGCTATGTTCCGGCCATCAACGCCGGGACCATGACCATCATGGCCTCGTTCAACAGCTGGAACGGCCAGAAGATGCACGGCAACAAGTCGCTGCTGACCGACGTGCTGAAGGGCCGCATGGGCTTTGACGGCTTCATCGTCGGCGACTGGAACGGCCACGGTCAGGTCGAGGGCTGCACGCCGACCAACTGCGCCCAGGCCGCCAATGCGGGCCTGGACATGTACATGGCCCCCGACAGCTGGAAGGGCCTCTATGACAACCTGTTGGCCCAGGCGAAGTCGGGCGAGGTGCCGATGGCGCGCATCGACGACGCCGTGCGCCGCATCCTGCGCGTGAAGGCCAAGCTTGGCCTCTTCCGCGCCGACCGTCCGTGGGAGGGCCGCGAGGGCGTGCTCGGCAACGCCGACCACCGCGCCATCGCCCGCGAGGCCGTGGCCAAGTCGCTGGTGCTGCTGAAGAACAACGGCGGCGTGCTGCCGATCAAGTCGTCGGCCAAGGTGCTGGTCGCCGGCTCGGGCGCCGACGACATCGGCCAGCAGTCGGGCGGCTGGACCCTGTCGTGGCAGGGCACCGACAACAAGAACAGCGACTTCCCCAACGCCCAGTCGATCTATTCAGGCTTCAAGGAAGCGGTCGAGGCCTCGGGCGGCAGCGCGACGCTCAGCGTCGACGGCAGCTTCACCGACAAGCCCGACGTCGCCGTCGTGGTGTTCGGCGAGCAGCCCTACGCCGAGGGTGTGGGCGACCTGAAGTCGCTCGAGTACCAGCAGGGCGACAAGACCGACCTGGCGCTGCTCAAGAAGCTGAAAGCCGCCGGCGTACCGGTGGTGGCGGTGTTCCTGTCGGGCCGTCCGCTGTGGGTGAATCCGGAAATCAACGCCTCGGACGCCTTCGTCGCCGCCTGGCTGCCGGGTTCGGAAGGCGGCGGCATCGCCGACGTGCTGGTCGGCGACGCCGCCGGCAAGCCGCGCCGCGACTTCAACGGCAAGCTGTMGTTCAGCTGGCCCAAGACCGCCGCGCAGTTCTCGCTGAACAAGGGCGACAAGACTTACGCGCCGCTGTTCGCCTACGGCTACGGCCTGACCTACAAGGCCGGCCGGACCGTGCCCAAGCTGTCGGAAGTCTCGGGCGTCACCGCCATCGCGGCCAATGACAGCAACTACTTCGTCGGCGGCAAGACCCCGGCGCCGTTCGAGTTCCGCCTGCTGCCGACCACCTCGGTGCACATCAAGCCGGTCGACGCCGGCAACGTGCAGGAGGCCGGCCGCCAGCTGACCTTTGCTGGAGGGGTGCCCGCCGCGGCCGAGATCGCGGGCGACAAGGCCTTCGACCTGACCTTCCAGACCAATGCCGAGATCGCCCTGCAGGTGAACTGGCGCGTCGACGCCGCCCCGTCGGCCAAGACGACGCTGGGCATCGGCGCGGGCAAGCTCGACGTCACCTCGGTGCTGTCGGGCGCCAAGGTCGGCGAGTGGACCAGCCTGAAGGTGCCGCTGAAGTGCTTCCAGGCCGCCGGCACGGACGTGACCAAGGTCGAGGCGCCGTTCTCGCTGGCCACGGCCGGAACGCTGAGCGTCTCGATCAGCGGCGTGAAACTGACCACCGACCCCACCGGCACGACCTGCCCGGCCAAGGCGGACTAGAAGCGGAGCGACATTCGGAACCCTTGGCCAGCTTTCTCCGAGCATCCCCGCGAAGGCGGGGATCCAAGCCGAGCTTGGAGATGATCCACGGCCGTTCCCGATCCTGAAATCCAGCTTGGATCCCCGCCTTCGCGGGGATCTGACGGATTGGGGAGCGGAGAACCACTGAATGTCGATCCGACCTGACCAGACGGATGTCATCCCGGCTATCCGCGCTAGGCGCCTTCGCCCGGGATGACGATTTTAGTTGTGATCAAGCGGAGACCTCGCGTGCGTCTGACCCGTCACCTGCTCGCCGGGGCCGCCGCCCTGGCCGTCGTATCGCCCGCCGCCGCAGCCCCGCTGCTGGCCTCGGTGTTCACCGACCACGCCGTGCTCCAACGCGACAAGCCGATCGCGGTCTGGGGCGTCGCGACCCCGAACGCCGCCGTCTCCGTCGATCTCTCCGGCCAGTCCGTGGCCGCGACGGCCGACGCCGACGGCCGCTGGAGCGCGCAACTGCCGGCCCGTCCGGCGACCGGCCAGCCCCTGACCCTGACGGTGAATGCGGGCGCCGAGGTCCAGACGATCTCCGACCTCCTGATGGGCGACGTCTGGCTGTGCTCGGGCCAGTCGAACATGGAATACCCGCTGCGTCGCGCCCTCAATGGCGAGGTCGAGGCCGCTGCGGCCACCGACCCGCACGTGCGCCTGCTGCAGACCGGCCGCACCAGCCTGCCCAACCCCACCGACACGCTGCCGGCCCAGGCTGTCTGGAAGACCTCCAGCTACGAGGCCGCCAACAACTTCTCGGCCGCCTGCTTCTTCATGGGCCGCGACATCCGCAAGAGCACGGGGGCGCCCGTCGGCCTGATCGACGCCACCTGGGGCGGCTCGATCATCCAGGACTGGATCAGCGGTCCGGGCCTCAAGGCGCTGGGCGGCTATGACGAGGGCCTGTCGGTGCTGGCCGACTACGCCAGCGACCCCGCCAAGGGCATGGCCCGCTGGGGGGCGATGCTCGACCGCTGGGCCGCCCGGGTCGAGCCGCATGCGGCCAATTGGGCCAAGCCCGACTTCGACGACCGCGCCTGGGCGACCATGCCTGCCGAGCAGTTCTGGGAGACCAATCCGGGCCTGGAAACCTTCGACGGCACGATCTGGCTGCGCGCCGAGATCACCCTGACCAAGGCCCAGGCCGCTGCCCAAGCCAAGGGGGGCTCGACCCTGGTGCTTGGGCCCATCGACGACATGGACACCACCTTCGTCAACGGCCGCCAGGTCGGCTCGCAGGAAGGGTGGGACTTCAAGCGCGCCTACGCCGTGCCGCCCGGAACGCTGAAGGCCGGCCGCAACGTCATCGCCATCCGCGCCGTCGACACGGGCGGCGGCGGCGGCGCCTGGGGGCCCGCCAAGGACAAGGGCCTGAAGCTGGCCGACGGCTCGTTCGTCCCGATGGGCGGAACCTGGCGCTACAAGGTCTCGACCAGGCTCTCCGACACGGGCCTGCCGCCGCACGCGCCGTGGCTGGGGGCTTCGGGCCTGTCGACCCTGCACAACGGCATGATCGCGCCGCTGGCCCCTTACGGCGTCAAGGGCTTCGCCTGGTACCAGGGCGAGTCGAACGTCACCGAGGCCAGGGAATACGCCCGCCTGATGCCGGCTCTGATCGCCGACTGGCGGGGGGCCTTCGCCGCGCCCGACGCGCCGTTCCTGATGGTGCAACTGGCCGCCTTCGGTCCTCAGGTCGACAAGCCGGACGTCTCGCGCTGGGCCGAACTGCGCGACGTCCAGCGTCGCACGGTCGCGGCCGATCCGACGACGGGCCTGGCCTCGGCCGTCGACCTGGGCTCGCCCTACGACATCCACCCGGCCGACAAGCTGCAAGTCGGCCTGCGCCTTGGCGGTCTGGCCCGCAAGCTGGCCTATGGCGAGGCCCTGAACGCCTCCGGCCCCGCGCCGGTCACGGCCGTGCGCGACGGCGGCGACATCGTCGTCACGCTCGACCAGCCGGCGGTGGTCTATGGCTCGGGACGGCCGGCCGGATTCGAACTGTGCGACGCGCCGGAGTCGTGCCGCTTCGTCGACGCCGCGGTGGAGGGCGACAAGATCCGCCTGAGCGTTCCCGCCGGCTACGCCGCGGTGAAGGTCCGCTTCGCCTGGGCCGACAGTCCGGTGCTGAACCTCTATGGCCAGAACCGCCTGCCCGCGACGCCGTTCGAGATCCCTCTCTCTTAGAGAGAGGGATTTTACGCTCCAGCCCAGCTCATTAACCAGCAACCCCTTGCGGCATAAGGCTTTCCCTCTTCGAAAGGAGGCCCGTCGCTTGACTGATCGCACCTGCGAAGAACTGGCCGAACTTTGGCGAGCAGTGTTCGGTGAGGCGCCGCCGATCATCACCGACCGTGAGCTCACCGTAGAGGTCCTGGTGCGCTGCCTGCCGGCCGCCGAACCCTATGCTCCACAAGCTGCTCCCATGGCTCAGCTTGATCGCGAGGCGTCCTGAAGCGGGGATAGGTAGGATCTATCTTCGGAACTGATTTTATCGATTGGACCTATTTGCTGCATCGCGATACCTACGACGCATCCTTTTCCAACGGAGCGTCCCATGTCGCTGATCAACACCACGATCAAATCCTTCACCGCCCAGTCGTACAAGGACGGCAAGTTCGTCACGGTCAGCGACGCCGACACCAAGGGCAAGTGGTCGGTCTTCTTCTTCTACCCGGCCGACTTCACCTTCGTGTGCCCGACCGAACTCGAAGACCTGGCCGACAACTACGACGTCTTCACCCGCCTGGGCGTCGAGATCTACGCCGTGTCGACCGACACCCACTTCTCGCACAAGGCCTGGCACGACAGCTCGCCGGCCATCGGCAAGATCAAGTACCACATGGTCGGCGACCCCTCGGGCGCGATCACCAACAACTTCGAGATCATGCGTCCGGGCGTCGGCCTGGCCGACCGCGGCACCTTCCTGGTCGACCCGGAAGGCGTGATCCAGTTCATGGAAGTCACCGCCGAAGGCATCGGCCGCAACGCCATCGAACTGCTCCGCAAGATCAAGGCCGCCCAGTACGTCGCCTCGCACCCGGGCGAAGTCTGCCCGGCCAAGTGGGAAGAGGGTGAAAAGACCCTGGCCCCGTCGCTCGACCTCGTCGGCAAGATCTAAGACGACCCTGTACTGACTACCCGCGCCGCCGCTTCGCTCCTTCTGGGGCGGCGGCGCACCCCTCGATCGTTCGCCGCGTTCGATCCTCCCCCGAAAATCGAACGCACTTCCTCCTCCCCCTAGTTTTCTGGGAGCCCGTCATGCTGGACGCTGGTCTGAAGACCCAACTGAGCACCTACCTGCAGAACCTGCGCCAGCCGATCGAACTGGTCGCCTCGCTGGGCGAGGACAAGGGCTCCAAGGACATGCTGGCCCTGCTGGAAGACGTCGTCGCGACGTCGGACAAGGTCAGCCTCAACCTCTCGGGCGACGACGCCCGCAAGCCCTCGTTCGCCATCACCCGCGCCGCGGGCGACGCGGATGTCCGCTTCGCCGGCCTGCCGCTCGGCCACGAGTTCACCTCGCTGGTGCTGGCGCTGCTGCACGTCGGCGGCCACCCGCCGCGCCTCGACGCCGAGGTGATCGAGCGTATCAAGGGCCTGGACGGCGACTACAGCTTCGAGACCTATTTCTCGCAGTCCTGCCAGAACTGCCCCGACGTCGTGCAGGCGCTCAACACCATGAGCGCGCTGAACCCGCGCATCCGCCACGTCGCCATCGACGGCGCTCTCTTCCAGGCTGAAGTCGAAGAGCGCCAGGTCATGGCCGTGCCGACCATCCTGCTGAACGGCCAGCCGTTCGGCCAGGGTCGCATGGAGGTCGAGCAGATCCTGGCCAAGCTCGACACCGGCGCCGAAGCCCGCGCCGCCGAGAAGATCAAGACCAAGGACGCCTTCGAGGTGCTGGTCATCGGCGGCGGTCCCGCCGGCGCGGCCGCGGCCGTCTACGCCGCCCGCAAGGGCATTCGCACCGGGGTCGCCGCCGAGCGCTTCGGCGGCCAGGTGCTCGACACCATGGCCATCGAGAACTTCATCTCGGTGCAGCACACCGAAGGCCCCAAGCTGGCCACGGCGCTGGAGCAGCACGTCAAGCAGTACGACGTCGACGTGATGAACCTGCAGAAGGCCGTCGGCCTGGTGGGGCCGAAGACCGAGGGCGGCCTGATCGAGGTCAAGCTCGAGAACGGCGCCAGCCTGAAGTCGCGCACCGTGATCCTGTCCACCGGCGCCCGCTGGCGGAACGTCAACGTGCCCGGCGAGGCGCAGTACAAGAACAAGGGCGTGGCCTACTGCCCGCACTGCGACGGCCCGCTGTTCAAGGGCAAGCGCGTGGCGGTCATCGGCGGCGGCAACAGCGGCGTCGAGGCGGCCATCGACCTGGCCGGCATCGTCGCCCACGTCACCCTGATCGAGTACGACAGCCAGCTGCGCGCTGACGCCGTTCTGCAGCGCAAGCTCGCCAGCCTGCCGAACGTCAAGATCGTCACCTCGGCCATGACCACCGAGATCCACGGCGACGGCGCCAAGGTCAGCGGCCTGTCTTACAAGGACCGCAACCACGACACGGCCCACCGCGTCGACCTGGAAGGCGTGTTCGTGCAGATCGGCCTGGTGCCCAACACCGAGTGGCTGAAGGACTCGGGCGTGGCGCTGTCCAACCGCGGCGAGATCGAGGTCGACTACCGCGGCGAGACGACCATGCCGGGCGTCTTCGCGGCCGGCGATGCGACCACCACGCCGTACAAGCAGATCATCATCGCCATGGGCGAGGGCGCCAAGGCCTCGCTGTCGGCCTTCGACTACCTGATCCGCCTCCCTGCGGAGCAGGCCGAGGCGGCCTGATCGGATCTACCTTTTCCCTCTCTCTCAGAGAGAGGGATTTGGGTGCTTCACGCCACCGCCGCCTGGATGCCCGCCAGCAGGTTGGCCGCGGTGATCGGCTTGGCCACGTGCAGGTCGGCGCCGGCGGTCAGGGCCTCGGTGCGGTGCTTCATCAGGGCGTTGGCGCTGAGCATGATGATCGGCGTGCGCACCGCCCCGCGCTCGACTTCCAGGGCGCGGATGGCGCGCGTCGCCGTCAGGCCGTCCATGCGCGGCATCTGCATGTCCATCAGCACGATGTCGAAACGACCGTCCCCGAAGGCGGCGACCGCCTCGAAGCCGTCGCCGACGGTGACCACGTCGGCGCCCTGGGTCGCCAGGATCAGCTGGGCCACCCGCTGGTTGGTGGGATGGTCCTCGACCAGCAGCACGCGAAGCGGGTGGTCGGGCAGGGCGATCGGCTCGGGCGGCGGCGGGGGCTCGGCGCTGACCTCGACGGCTTCCTGCAGGCGCGGAAGGCTTAGCGAGAAGGTGAAGCGGCTGCCGATCCCGGGGCGCGAGGTCGCCGAGATCTCGCCGCCCATCATCTCGACCAGCGAGCGGCAGATCGAAAGCCCAAGGCCCGTGCCGCCGAAGCGGCGGCTGATCGACTCGTCGGCCTGGCTGAAGCGGGTGAACAGCCCAGCGGCCTGGTCGGCGTCGAAGCCGATGCCGGTGTCCTCGATCTCGAAGGTCAGGTGGGTCTCGCCGTGGGCCTCGGTCGCCGCCACCCGCAGGACGATCCCGCCCTGGTCGGTGAACTTGATGGCGTTCGACAGCAGGTTGCCGATCACCTGGCTCAGGCGCATGCCGTCGCCCAGGTGGCGGCCGCCGGTGATGGGCGGCCGCTCGATGGCGAAGGTCAGGCCCTTCTCCTGCGCGCGCCGGCGCATTACCTCGACGCCGGGACGCAGCGCCTGGTCGAGGTTGAACGACCGCTTCTCCAGCTGCAGCTGGCCGGCCTCGATCTTGGAGACGTCCAGGAAATCCGACACCAGCCGTTCCAGCGTCGCGCCCGAGTCGCGGACCAGGGCGATCATCTCGGCCTGCTCGGGCGTGAGGGCGGTGCGCGACAGGGCGTCGACGATGCCGATGACGCCGTTCAGCGGCGTGCGGATCTCGTGGCTGATATTGGCCAGGAAGTCGGACTTGGCCCGGCTGGCCGCCTCGGCCGCGGCCTTGGCCTCGATCAGCTGGCGCTCGGCCGCCACCCGGTCGGTGACGTCGCGGGCCACGCCATAGATGCGGTCGCCCGCGCGCTGGGCCCGCCATTCCAGGGTGCGGTAGTGGCCGTCGGCGTGGCGATAGCGGTTGATGAAGCCCCGGACCGGATCGCCTTCCTTGCGGTTCTCGACCTCGACCACGCTGTCGCGCGTGCCGGGCATGTCGTCGGGATGGACGAGCCGCAGCAGGGGCTGGCCTTCCATGTCCTCGGGGCGATGACCCAGCTTGGTCTGCCAGGACCGGCTGGCCTTCAGCACGGTGCCTTCCAGATCGCGGATGATCAGCAGGTCCAGCGAGACCTCGAAGAAGGTGCTGGCGTCCACCAGCAGGGCGTCGCGAGCCGATGCTTCCGCCATTTATCGAAGTCCCCGAAACGCCGACTAGAGTTCAGCCTAGCGCATCAAGGTTAAATTCCAATATCCGCAATCCATTGCATATTTAGTCGCGCGAATGGGTCATGATTTCGGAATGCTCTTTTGGCGATAGCTGAATTGAGTTTCGGTATTCGCAGAACTGTTTGACGCCTCAAGAGACGCCGGAAAGGCGGAGGGGGTCTTCTAGACCGGCTCCGCCCACCCCTTGGCCACATAGGCCGCCGCCACCGCCTCGGCGATCTTGATGCCGTCGACGCCCGCCGACAGGATCCCGCCGGCATAGCCCGCGCCTTCGCCGGCCGGGAACAGGCCGGCGGTGTTGAGGCTCTGCAGGTCCTTGCCGCGCGTGATGCGGATCGGCGAGGAGGTGCGGGTCTCGACGCCCGTCATCAGCACGTCGGGATGGTCGTAGCCGGCGATCTGGCGGCCGAACACCGGCAGGGCCTCACGCATGGCCTCCAGCACGAACGGCGGCAGACATTCGGCCAGATCTGTCATCTTGACGCCCGGCTTGTAGGAAGGCGAGACCTCGCCCAGCGCCTCGGACGGACGGCCGGCCAGGAAGTCGCCGACCTTCTGGGCCGGGGCCTTGTAGTCGCCGCCGCCCGCGGTGAAGGCCAGGCTCTCCCACTTGCGCTGGAACTCGATGCCGGCCAGCGGGTGGCCCGGATAGTCGCGCTCGGGATCGATGGCCACGACGAAGCCGGAGTTGGCGTTGCGCTCGTTGCGCGAATACTGGCTCATGCCGTTGGTCACCACCCGGTTCGGCTCCGAGGTCGCCGCCACCACCGTGCCGCCCGGGCACATGCAGAAGCTGTAGACCGTGCGGCCGTTCGAGCAGTGGTGCGACAGGCTGTAGTCGGCCGCGCCCAGGTCCGGATGGCCGGCGCAGGCGCCGAAGCGGGCCTTGTCCATCCACGACTGCGGGTGCTCGATACGCACGCCGATCGAGAACGGCTTGGCCTCGATGTGGACGCCGCGATCATAGAGCGTCTGGAAGGTGTCGCGCGAGGAGTGGCCCACGGCCAGCACCACGTGCTCGGTCTCCAGATACTCGCCGGTCGAAAGATGCAGGCCCTTGAGCTTGCGCTGGCCGTCTTCGCCCGCCTCGATCTCGAAGTCGGTCACCCGGTGCTGCCAGCGGTACTCGCCGCCCAGGCCCTCGATCAGGGCGCGGATGTTCTCGACCATGTGCACGAGGCGGAAGGTGCCGATGTGCGGGTGAGCCTCGGTCAGGATCTCCTCGGGCGCGCCGGCGGCGACGAACTCCTCCAGCACCTTGCGGCCCAGGAAGCGCGGATCCTTGATCTGGCTGTAGAGCTTGCCGTCCGAGAAGGTGCCAGCGCCCCCCTCGCCGAACTGCACGTTCGACTCCGGGTTCAGCTCGCTCTTGCGCCACAGGGCCCAGGTGTCCTTGGTGCGTTCGCGCACCACCTTGCCGCGGTCCAGGATGATCGGCTTGAAGCCCATCTGGGCCAGGACGAGGCCAGCGAACAGGCCGCAGGGGCCGGCCCCGATCACCACCGGGCGCGGGCCGTCGAAGCCTTCCGGCGCGCGGGCCGTGAAGCGGTAGGCGGTGTCGGGCGTCGGGCGGACCTGGTGGTCGCCCTTGAAGCGCTCCAGCACGGCGGCCTCGTCGCGCAGGGCCACGTCCACCGTGTAGATCATCAGGATCGCGCTCTTCTTGCGAGCGTCATGCGCCCGCCGCCAGAGCTTGACCTCCAAGAGGTCGGCCGGCTCGACGCCCAGGCGCGCGCAAATGGCCGGAGCCATGGCCTCCGGCGGATGGTCCAGGGGCAGCTTCAGTTCGGAAAGACGCAGCATGGCGCGGGTTTAGCGGGTTGGGAGCCCGCGCGCCATGGGGTTAGCGGCCGTAGATCCTCCCCCTCTGGGGGAGGTGGCC
>NZ_JBFTJR010000059.1:0-31687 GCF_056395525.1 Caulobacter sp. 10L414 | reverse complement strand
GCGCCGCGCCTTGCGCCGCACCCTGCGCGAGGCCGCGCTCGAGAACCGCGCCGACGCCCAGGCCGCCCGGGCCGAACGCCGGGCCGTGGTCGACGCCATGCGCGAGGGTCGCTTCGACCGCGCCGAGGCCGAGCGCCGCATGGCCGCCGCGCGGACCCTGGAAAGCGGGGTGCGGGCCAAGGTCGACGGCCGCCTCGCGGCCTTCGCCGAGGGCCTGCCGCCCGAAGAGCGCAAGGTGCTGGCCGAGGGCCTGCGCCGGGTCTACGCCCCGCGCCAGAAGCCCCGCGAGGAGCGTCCCGAGCGCCCGCGCGGAAAAAACGACGCCCAGCCATAACCAAATCGCCTCGGGCTCCGTATCTTCGACACTGAAACCGGAGACACGCCCGTGCTGATCCGCCACCGCCCCGACCTGACCGACAACGAGGTCACCGACCGGGGGCTCTATCTGCGCCGGCGCGAGTTCATCGCGGGCGTCGCGGGCCTTGGTCTCGCCGGCCTTGGCGGCATGGCGAGCGCCGCGCCGCTGGCGTTCAGCAAGGGTTTTTCGACCACCGAGAAGCCGACGCCCAAGGACGACGTCACCAGCTACAACAACTTCTACGAATTCGGCGTCGACAAGGGCGACCCGGCCGAGAACGCCGGACGCCTGAAGACCCGCCCCTGGACCGTCCGCGTCGACGGCGCCTGCGAGGCCCCCAAGACCTTTGACATCGACGCCTTGATCAAGGCCAACAAGCTGGAAGAGCGCATCTACCGCCTGCGCTGCGTCGAGGGCTGGTCGATGGTGATCCCGTGGGTGGGCTTTCCGCTGAAGGACCTGATCGCGGCGGTCAAACCCACGTCCAAGGCCAAGTTCGTCGCCTTCGAAACCCTGATGCGGCCGTCCGAGATGACCGGCCAGAAGTGGGACGTGCTGCAATGGCCCTATCGCGAGGGCCTGCGCATCGACGAGGCCGTCCACCCGCTGACCCTGATCGCCGTCGGGCTCTATGGCGAGACCCTGCCCAACCAGAACGGCGCGCCGCTGCGTCTGGTCGTGCCGTGGAAGTACGGCTTCAAGAGCATCAAGTCGATCACCCGGATCAGCCTCGTCGAGCGCCAGCCGCCGACGGCCTGGAACCTGTCGGCGCCGCGCGAGTACGGCTTCTATTCCAACGTCAATCCGGCCGTGGACCACCCCCGCTGGTCGCAGGCCACCGAACGCCGCATCGGCGAGTTCCGGCGGCGCGACACCCTGGCCTTCAACGGCTACGGCGAGTGGGTGGCGGATCTGTACCGCGGCATGGATCTGAAGAAGTTCTACTGATGAACAGGCCCCCTCAGTCGCTCCGCGACAGCTCCCCCAGGGGGGGAGCATCTAAAACGCCGACCAGATCCTCCCCCTCTGGGGGAGGTGGCGCGAAGCGCCGGAGGGGGTCTGCCCGCGACAACCTCGTCTACGCCGCCGTCTGGCTGGCCTGCGCCGCGCCGCTGGCGTGGCTGGCCTTCCGCGCCTTCACCGGCGACCTGGGGGTCAATCCGATCGAGACCCTGGTGCGGCAGCTGGGCGTCTGGGGCCTGCGCCTGCTGCTGGTCGGCCTGGCCATCACCCCCGCCGCGGTGATCCTGAAGAAGCCCCGCCTGGTGCGCTTTAGGCGGACCATCGGCCTGTTCGCCTTCGCCTATGTGACGCTGCACCTCTTCAGCTACATAGGCGTCGACCTCTATTTCGACTTCGGCCAGCTGGTGAAGGACATCCTCAAGCGGCCGTTCATCACCCTGGGGATGGCGGCGTTCGTGATGCTGGTCCCGCTGGCGGTCACCTCGACCAACGGCTGGGTCATCCGCATGGGCCGGGCGGCCTGGAGCCGGCTGCACTGGCTGATCTACGTCATCGTGCCGCTGGGCGTGGCCCACTACTACCTGCTGGTGAAGGCCGACCACCGCCCGCCGCTGGTGTACGCCGCGATCCTGGCGGTGCTGCTGGGCTGGCGGGTGTGGCGGAAGCTTGCGACCAGATAGGAACCTCCCCCTTTGGGGGAGGCGATCGCGAAGCGATCGGTGGGGGGAGCGACCGCGAATTCGGCCAGATCAGCGCAAGCTGAAAACGTCCCCCCTCCGGCCCTCCGGGCCACCTCCCCCAGAGGGGGAGGATCTATTGGCACCGAAATGCTCCCCCTCTGGGGGAGCTGTCGCGGAGCGACTGAGAGGGTCTACTTCGCCGCGCTCTTCGCATAGGCCTGGGCCTGGCCCAGCAGGCGCAGCACGTTGCCGCTCCAGATCGCCTCGATGTCGGCGTCGCTGTAGCCGGCGGCCTTCAGGCGGGCGGTGATCTTGGGCAGGTCGGCCACGTCCTCCAGGCCCTCGACGCCGCCGCCGCCGTCCCAGTCGGCGCCCACGCAGACGGCCTTGGCGCCGCCGATCTTCAGCACGTGGTTCATGCTGTCCATGAAGGTGTCGAAGTTGGCGCGGACCGGCGGGAACTTCTTGTCCAGCTCAGCGCGCTTCCTGGCGTAGGCGACGAAATCGGCCTGGGTCGCATCGTCGCCCGGTCCGCGGCCCAGGGCCTCCAGCGCCGCCTTGCGCTCGGGGCTGTTGGTCGAGGCGCGCAGATAGACCGAGTTGATGCAGATCGCACCGCCGCTCTCGGCGATCTTCTTGATGTGCGCGTCGTCGAGATTACGCGGATGGTCGTAGACGGCCTTGGCGCCAGAGTGCGAGGCGATGATCGGAACCTTCGACAGGGCCACGGCCTGGTCGACCACGTCGTCCGAGGCGTGGCTGACGTCGATCAGGATCCCCAGGCGGTTGGCCTCGGCCAGCCAGCGCAGGCCCAGCGGCGAGAAGCCGTTCCAGATCTTGCCCTTGGGGTCGGTCGAGCTGTCGGCGAACTGGTTGTTGCGGAAGTGAACGGGGCCCGCCATCCGCACGCCGGCGCCATAGAAGGTCTGCAGCAGGGTGAGGTCCTCGCCCAGCGGCCAGCTGTTCTCGATGCTCTGGAAGGCGAACTTCTTGCCCGCCTTGCTGATGCGGATCGCGTCTTCCGGGGTGTAGGCCAGCTCGAACTTGTCGCTGTGGGCCGAGACCATCTCGCGGATCTCGGTCGCGCGGGTCAGGGCGAAGTCGCGGGCCCAGCGATAGCCCTCGGCGGTCAGGTCGCCCTGGCCGGTGTAGATCACGAAGAACCCGCCATCGAGGCCGCCGTCGTTCATGCGCGGCAGGTCCACCTGGCTGAAGTCCTGCGGCACGCTGTGGCGGTCGACCATGCTCCAGCCGGGGCGGGCGAAGTGCTCGGGCGTGTCCAGGTGTGTGTCCAGCGTCAGGATACGCTCGTGCAGCGCCTTGTCGGCTTTCGAGACCGGCGCCTCGGCGGCGTGGGCGGCGGCGCCCAGAAGGGCGGCCGAGCCGAGGAGGACTGACAGCAGGCGACGCATGGAACACTCCGGAACAGCTGATCCGGCCAAGCTCGGAGGAGCCGCGTCCTGCGTCAAGGACATTAGATTTTCTCGCGCCCACTTTTCGCGAATGAGCGTCAGATCAGCCCCAGCGCCTTGAAGCTGGCCACCCCGTCGCGGCCGACCACCAGATGGTCGTGAACGACGATGCTCAGCGCCTTGCCGGCGGTGATGATCTGCTTGGTCATCTCGATGTCGGGGCGCGAGGGGGTCGGATCGCCGCTGGGATGGTTGTGCAGCAGGATCAGGTTGGAACTGGAAAGCTCCAGCGCCCGGCGCATCACCTCGCGCGGATAGACCGGCGCGTGGTCGACCGTGCCGTGGTTCATCACCTCGTCGGCGATCAGCTGGTTCTTCTTGTCGAAGGGGTCAGCATTAAGCGGAATGTCGGTTGTTCGCTTCCGGCCGTCTGAAACCGACTAGCCGAGCGCCTTTCTTTGCCAACGCCACACCGCTTGATAATGGCCTCGTACTTCGATCCAGCATTGCTGGTGACGACACCGATGCTCGATGGTGGTGAGGCGGTAGGGCCGTTCGGCGAGCGGCGGCGATCCCCCAAAATCGCCAATGTGGCGCGGTGCAATTCTGCGGACCAAGCACACCAGCGAGGGCGAGATCAGAAACGGCTTTGCGTTGTCCGCCGTGAGCATGTCGCAAAGCTCGTAGGCCGCCTCCAACTCCGAGGCGGTAGGGGCGCGTACCAGACCCCTGCCGCCAATTGGAACGATGAGCGATCTTCCGGCGGCAAGTTGGAGCACTTCCATCGTGTGCAGCCAGCGCTGGTATTCATCGGGCAGCCATATCTTCAAGCGGACGCTCGCTTAATCGCGGCGAGGAGGTCGTCCACGCTGTCGAACGATACCCATTCGTCGCTCATCGCTTTCGTGGGCTGCTGACGACCGCGATAGCGAAGGGTCGGGGAGGAGCGCTCGACGAGCTTCGCAGCGTCGGCAGGATGCACCGTCGCAACGCCATCGGCGACATTCCAAGGGTGCTGGGCGAAGCTGCGCACGACTGCCCGCGCTGCGTCAGTGTCGCCGACCACCTCAAACTCCACTCGCTCCCAAGGGAAATGGTCGCCATTGGGCTGGGGAAACACCGGCGTCTGCTCGAACGCGAGATGGCGCCATAGTCGAAGCTGCGCAGGTGCCGGGATCGACTCCGCGTAGACGCGAGAGGGGCCAATTTCGGGTATCTCCAGCGCTTCACGTCCCGCCGTATCTACGAGCACCGGGATCGTGTCGCTGACGCCGTGGGGCTCGTCTTCAAACGTCCATCGCAGAGGCGACAACCAGCGACCACGACACGCGCTTTCAAGGTATAGCGCCGCATCAAGTTCGCGCTCAACGTCGCTTTCGCCAAAAGTCTTGATTGCCAGCCTGTAGATTTCTGTCATCAAATATTTATCCGTACTGATCGGTGGTAAAATATACTACCGCATCAAAATGGATAAATAGTTCTCATGATGTACGATCTATATAGTGTCATGAGAGCTAAGGGGCTTACGACATCTCAGCRCCATTTTAGCTCGGAGCTACTCGGGGTCTCTCACAACTACGTCGTTGTGAACCGAGATCGCGGGCCATCGCATGCGGTGCTACTGCACCTAGTTCGATGGCTCTTCGATCACCGCCGCCCGGTCCTAGCCCTGCAATGTTTGCTGCTGATGATTTGGCCTGATCGTCGCCCCCGTAGCTGGTGGTGGTGGCGATGATCTGGAACCCATGGCTTGTCGCCTTTGACGGATTAGCCGACGCCGAGGATTTCGCCGCTATGCTTCTCGCGGACGGCCTTTGGGTCGCTGAACCCGTCCAAACCGACCTACTGCTGTATGCCGAGGCGAAACTCGGCCCGCTCTTGATGTCGCTGGTTCATCCACTGACCGAAAACCTGCCGTCCGTCCTCGATCCGGGCGGTGTCATCATTGACGCCCATCGGCGGCATGCCTTGGAAGAGGCGCTGCGTCGCGGAGGCGTTGAGCAGCCGGGGCTCTCACCGCTGTTCATAATCGGCACAGGCGATGAGAAGGCCGCCGAGGCGCTGCGCCAACGATATGGTCCTTGGACATGGGCGCGGCGGTCTGTGCGCCGCTTAAACTAGCCCGCCAACTGCACGTCGATGATCCCCTGATTGATCAGGATGTTGGCGAAGCGGGTGGCGAGCTTGTCGAAGTCGAAGGCCACCTTCTCGACGTCGCGGCCGAAAATGCGGCGCTCGTCGTCGTGGGAGATTTCGAGTCCGTACTGGAGGCCGATGAAGTTGAGGAAGTGGCGCACGCTGGGCTGGCGAACGCCATGGCGCCCGAGGTAGCGCTTCCAGTGCTTCTGAATGTCTTTGATGGCGGCGGCGCGCATGAGCCGCCCGGCCGCTTCCTCATTGCCAATGGCGTACAGGAAGCGGTCTCGGATGGTGGTCAGGAAGCCCATCTTGGCCGCTCCCTAGAACACTTCATGGGGGCCATACAGGATGGCAGGCTTGCCATACTGTGCCTCCAGCATCGATCTGGCGTCAGCAGCGGTGCGGGCTTGCACCTGCACTTCCACGGCGCGGCCATTCATCCGCACGGTGGCCTTGAAGGTCTTCATGATCGCGTCTCCATCGTAGAACTGGATGCAGCGACGATGGCGGCCATTTCCTAAAAATACGGAAAAGTGTCCTACGGAAAATACGCATATAGGTGGAGCGCCAGTCCAAACATGGCTGGCGATCCATGCCCAAAACCATCTTCGGCGGTGACCATCAGCACTTGGTTGAGGTGTTGATCGAGGCCCGCAAGCGCGCCGGGTTGAAGCAGGAAGAGGTTGCGGAGCGGCTGGGGCGTGATCAGACATTCATCTCGCTGATCGAGCGGGGGCAGCGGCGGCTGGACATCATCGAGTTCATTCGGCTGGCCGAGGCGTTAGAGCGCGACCCTGTGGCGCTGTTCAGCGATGTCGTCGGCCGCGTAAAGGCCGGATCGTAGCCGCCCGCTACTCCGCATCGAGTGGGATTGTGTCGTGCAGTGCAGTGATGCGGTATCCGGCAGGGCCGTTGGGGCCTAACAGAATGCGAGCATCGACCACGAAGCCGACCTCGAACGGATTTCTGTCGCCGCGATACATGTCTTCCTTCACGGCGGCGTCGGCGAAGATGACCGGTCTGGCGGTCTTGTCCACGCTGGCGATGATCCCCCGATCAGGACTCCGTTTTCCGACTTCAACGCCGGGGCCATCCTGAATCTGCTTCCAAACGAACAGAGCGCTTGAAACGGATTGCTCGGTGTCCGTGCTCAGGGTGTTGCGCAGAAGTGCGGCGCGGTTGTCGATTACCTGCGCTTCGTGCTGGTTCAAATGAAGCAGGATCGGCTGAATGATGTTGTTGTCGCCGTTGACAGCGAGGGTGAGGCCGCCCCCTTCGGAGTTCAGGACGGGCTTGATGATGGCTCGCGCGTCGTCACAGTCTGTAATGCTGACGTCGGCCGCTTTAGCTTCCCCGGACCTAAACTTTTCGAGCAGGGAAGAGACGTTCTTGCCGAACTCGAACAGGTTGTTGAGCCCACCAGCACCCTCGATAACGGCCTGCGCCGCCAGCGCGGTCGAGACCAGATCAATAACAATCGAGCCTTGGCGAATTTCGGCGAGGTAGAGCTTCGCTGCATCTGCCTCACCGTGTGTCCGGCTGTACCTGCCATAGCGACCGGAAAGGCGTGATAGCGCGTCTGTAAACGCCCCCAGAGGCATCGGACCGTCATGGTCCAGCGTCAGCGTCAGCGACGGTGTTACTTCCCCCATCTGGCGATCTAACGAGGAAGAGGGACCGGGAGTCCACTGAAAAGCGACTTAAGGGGTCGCTCGCAACCCCAGTATGTGCCTCCGGGTTCGTGGATTGTGACGGAAGAGGGTTCCAAGTTTCGCCGACGCACGCCACGGTGGCGCGAATATGAGGGAGGCGTGCAGGCTGCGGAAGCGCCGCTGTCGCGACGAGCTTTGGCGCCTCCTCTCGCTGATACGCGCCTTGCTTCCGGTGACCGATGTCCGACCTAAACGCCCTGCTGGAATTCTTCCGCGACGCCGCCCGCTCAGAACATGAGAAAGGGAAGTACTTCGAACGGATCGCGGTGGAGTTCATCAAGAGCGATCCCGGCATGGCGCAGGAATACGAAGACGCTTGGCTTTATGCAGACTGGGCCAAAGCGTCGGGCCGAGATGGTCGCGACACCGGGATTGATGTGGTCGCCCAGATGCGTGACGGCGGCGTTTGCGCGATCCAGTGCAAATTCTATCACGAAGGCCACCGCATCCAGAGGGCCGACATCGACAGCTTCTTCACGGCGTCGGGAAAGAGCCCGTTCACCCGCCGATTGATCATCGACACCACGGACGCACCGTGGAGTGGACACGCCGAAGACGCCCTCGACGGCCAGCAGATCGAAACCTCGCGGATTGGTCTGGATCGCCTAGCGGGAAGCCCCATCGACTGGGCCAAGTACCTCTTTGAAGACACTCTGGAGGTTGCCGAGAAGAAGAAGCCGCGCCCCCACCAAGTGCAGGCGCTCGCAGCCGTGCGCGAGGGGTTGTCCGAGGGCGACCGTGGCAAGCTCATCATGGCCTGCGGCACCGGTAAGACATTTACCGGCCTCAAGATCGCGGAGGATATGGTCGGCGTCGGCAAGACCGCGTTGTTCCTCGTGCCGTCCTTGTCGCTCATGTCCCAGACCATTCGGGAATGGACCATCGACTCGACGACGCCACTTCGAGCCTTCGCCGTCTGCTCTGACGCGCAGGTTGGAAAACGGCGCCGCAATGCCGATGACGTGGCGGAAGTCGAAGCCCACGACCTCGACTATCCGGCGACGACCAACGCCGCCAAGTTGGCGAAGAAGGTCTCGCACGCAGCGCCAGACCGGATGACGGTCGTATTCGCGACGTATCAGTCAATTCAGGTGGTTGCGGCTGCGCAGACCGACCACGGAATGCCCGAGTTTGATCTCATTATCTGCGACGAGGCCCACAGGACGACGGGGGCGACATTCGCCGGTGAGGAAGAGAGCCACTTCGTCCGCGTCCACGACCAGACATACCTCAAGGGCAAGAAGCGCCTTTACATGACCGCCACGCCTCGCGTGTTCGGTGATGGCGTGAAGGCCAAAGCCAATGAGGCATCCGTCGAACTGTGCTCTATGGACGACGAGAGCAAGTACGGCACGACCCTCTTCCAGAAGGGCTTTGGTTGGGCGGTCGAGAATGGCCTACTTACTGACTACAAGGTCGTTGTCCTCGCCGTGGACGAGGGAATGGTCAGTTCCAGCATCCAGAGCCGCTTAGCGGCCGGTGACAACGAACTGAAACTAGACGACGCCACCAAAATCATCGGTTGCTACAAGGCCCTGACCAAGGGCGACCTGAAACAAGATGTCGGCGACGATGGCGAGCCGATGCACAGGGCACTGGCTTTCTGCAAAGACATCGCCAGTTCTAAGCTGATCAAAGATCAATTCGCGTCGGTGGTCGCGGACTACCTCGCCTCCGAGGAGGGCAAGGAGACCGAGGCGGGCCGCACCCCTCTGGGCTGCGAACTGCAACACGTTGACGGCACCTTCAACGCCAAGGATCGGAACCGTTGCCTCGAATGGCTCAAGGCTGAACAGACCGAGGACGTCTGCCRCATCCTCACCAACGCTCGTTGCCTATCCGAAGGCGTCGATGTTCCGGCGCTAGACGCAATCCTCTTCATGCACCCCCGGAAATCCCAGATCGACGTGGTGCAGTCGGTAGGCCGCGTCATGCGCAGGGCCGAAGGCAAAAAGATGGGATACGTGATCCTCCCCATCGGCGTGCCCGCTGGAATGTCGCCCGAGGACGCCCTGAACGACAACGAGCGCTATCGCGTCGTCTGGCAAATCTTGAATGCCCTACGGTCGCACGACGAACGCTTCGACGCGATGATCAACAAGATGGACTTGGGCGTCGATGTTAGCGGCCAGATCGAGGTTATTGCCGTAAGCAACAAGCTGCCCACCAAAGCGGACAAGTCGAAAGGTAAAGCGAATATCGGTCATGGTAGCGCCCCGGACGACGATGGCAGCGAGGACGACAAGCTAGACATCACGGCGCCCGGTGGCGGCCAGATCGAATTTATCTTCGACGAGTTCTCGAAGGCGATCATGGCGAAGATCGTCAAGAAATGCGGTAGGCGCGACTACTGGGAGAATTGGGCGGGCGATATTGCGAAGATCGCCCAGACCCACATCACTCGCATCACCGCGCTAGTTCAGAAAGCCGGAACCCCCGAGCGTGCGGCATTCGACGCCTTCCTTGCGGAAATCCGCGACGATCTGAATGACAGCATCTCGGCCGATGAAGCCATAGAGATGTTGGCTCAACATCTCATCACCCGGCCAGTTTTCGACGCGATCTTCGAGGGGTACAGCTTCGCCGACGCAAACCCTGTTTCGCGGGCTATGGAAGCTGTCCTCGCTGCCTTGGATGAGCACAATTTAGAAAAGGAAGCGCATAACCTCCAAAAATTCTACGATAGCGTCAGGAGGCGTGCGTCTGGTATTGATAGTGGCGATGCCAAGCAGAGAATTATCGTAGAGCTATACGACAAGTTTTTCCGAAATGCTTTTCCAAAAATGACGGAAAGGCTTGGTATTGTTTATACGCCGGTTGAGGTCGTTGACTTTATTATTCACTCTGTTGATGAGATTCTTCAATCCGAATTTGGACAAACCATCGGCAGTAAAGGCGTGCATATTCTTGACCCTTTTACAGGGACGGGCACATTTATAACTCGGCTTCTACAATCCGGTCTTATCAAGCGAGATGAGATAGAGAGCAAATTTAAGGGCGAAATTCATGCAAACGAGATCGTGCTTCTAGCATACTACATCGCGGCAATAAATATCGAGGCGGTCTATCACGAGGTTTCGGGCGGCGAATACGCGCCGTTCGATGGGATTTGTCTGACGGACACTTTCCAACTGTACGAGCAGGAGCGCGACTTAATCAGCGAACTCATGGCTGATAACAGCAATAGGCGCACCCGTCAGAAAGAACTCGATATCCGCGTTATTGTCGGAAACCCCCCATATTCAATTGGGCAGGGAAGCGCGAACGATTTGGCGGATAACCTATCTTACCCCAAACTTGACGCCCGAATTGCGGAAACTTATGCGCGGCGCTCGCAGGCGACACTCTCGCGAGGGCTGTACGATAGCTATATCCGAGCAATCAGATGGGGCAGCGACCGTATCGGAGATGCCGGAGTAATCGCGTATGTTAGCAACGCTGGCTGGTTGGATAGCAACACTGCTGATGGGCTTCGCAAGTCTCTCGCCGACGAGTTTTCGAACATCTACGTCTTCCATTTGCGAGGTAATCAGCGGACGTCTGGAGAGCGCTCTAAGCGCGAGGGCGGAAAGATTTTCGGTAGCGGCAGCCGAACGCCTGTAGCGATCTCGCTTCTGGTGAAAAACCCCAGCGCTGCTGAGCACGGCAAGATACGAATCTACGACATCGGCGACTACCTGACGCGGGAGGAAAAGCTCGCGACGATTTCACGCCTCAAAAGCATCGGCGGTATCGAGAAATCTGGGCTCTGGGTGAACATCACGCCGGATGAGCATGGCGACTGGCTTGGGCAGCGCGACAACAGCTTCGACGCTTTCATCGCGCTGGGCGATAAGAAGGGCCCCGGCCCAAAAATCTTCGAGAATTACTCGCAAGGGGTTCTAACTAACCGAGATGCGTGGACCTACAACGGCAGTCGCAATGCTCTCGAAGGCAACATGGAGGCTATGATCAGCTTCTACAGTGCAGAACTCACTCGCTTTGAAGCTGAATACCCCGGCGCGGATCGTAAGGCCCGAGAGAAGGCTGTTGACGCCTTCATCAATACCGACCCCAAAAAGATAAGCTGGACCAGAGCGCTGAAAGCGGACTTGGTGAAGGGTAAGCAGTTCGCCTTCGACGCCAACTTCGTCGCGTCGAGCCTATATCGGCCATTCACTAAGCAGTGGATGTATTATAATCGGAACATGAACGAGATGGTTCTGCAAATGCCTCGGATTTTTCCGATTGGCAATGCAGCGGTAGATAATCGCGTTATCTGCTTTCCTAACAAGGGGGAGGATCGCGAGTTCTCCGTTATTATGAGTTCGGTGCTGCCTGATCTTCACTTGATACATGGAGGGCAATGCTTTCCGCGCTATCTCTACGATGAAGCTGCCCACGATTCCAAGGGTGATCAGCAGGATTTACTTGCTGAAAGCTCAAATAATGAAGGTGGTCCGCATTTTCGCGACGCAATTACAGATAATGGTCTAGATCATTTCCGGAGTAAATATCCTCACGAGCACATAACGAAGGACGACGTATTCTATTTTATCTACGGACTTCTTCATTCTGAGGACTATAAAAGGCGGTATTCTGACAACCTGTCCAAGCAGTTGCCGCGAATTCCCCTCTTAAAGAGGTTTGAGGATTTTCAACGCTTCTCGCGAGCCGGGCGCGAGCTTGGCGACCTACACTGTAACTTCGAAGATGCCGCACCCTATCCGGTCGTATTCCAGAAGGGCGACACGTCGCTCGTCCCACCAAACGACCCAGAGCGCTTCTTCCGCGTCGAGCAGATGAAGTTCGGCGGCAAGCGACCGAACCTCGACAAAACGACCGTCATCTACAATTCGGGCATCACCATCACCGGCATTCCTCCACAGGCTTATGAGTACGTGGTGAACGGAAAGTCGGCCCTTGAATGGGTAATGGAGCGTCAGTGCGTGAAAACCGACAAAGCCAGCGGCATCGTCAACGATGCGAACCGCTATGCCATTGAGACGGTCGGCGACCCGGCGTACCCGCTCAAGTTATTTCAGCGCATGATCACCGTCAGTTTGGAGACCATGAAGATCGTTCGCGGCCTGCCAGCGCTCGACATCGCTGAGGCAGTAGCGACCAACTGAGGCGCCGATGATCTTTGCGCAGCGGGGTGAGCGGTGACCAAATTTCGTTGGAGCGATCCACCCCGTGAAACTGATCCGGCTCGGGTTTTGCCCGAGCCGCGTCCGGTCTTCTTCGATGGGGCTGCATCAGCGTCAGCGAGTGGGCACAGGATTGGCAAGGGCGGCTTGGCGAAGAAGCTGATCGCCGCGAAGCTCAAGCACGAAAAGCTCACCGCCCAGATCACGGCCATCCGTCGTCGTCTCCGCGAGGCGAAGCACAACGAGCAGCGCGCCGCAAAGCGGGACGAGCGGATGGCAGCAAAGGGGCGCAAGTTGGAGTCCGAGGCCAGTAGGGCTCTGCGGGCATCTCAAATCGCGAAGGATGAGAAGCGGCTGGAGACTGCCATTGCGGCGGCTCATGCGATTTTTGAAGAGCGCGTTCGCCTGACAGCGATCTGGAAGGGAAGCGCGGGCAATGCTCTCAAGGAGCAGAGTGCTCACTCCCAGTCAGACTGATCTAGGTCCGCGCCTTCGAAGCGGATGTAGCGGATGGTTGCCTTTCCTCGGGCGAGCCGTGGTCCGTGGGTGACGACATAACGAACGGCTCCTGACGACAACGCTGCGCCCATTGCCCAAAGTGCATCCAGAGGAAGGCTGGCGTAAATAGCGAACCGAGTCTTGTCGGCATCGATCAGGCCGACGCCGTGTGGGCCACCAGCAAAGGCGCCTCTGGTGCGCATCTCTGCCGTAAGGCGGCGATCCCCAAGAATGTTGAACTGGGCGATCCGCCCGGCCAGTCCGGCCGGTTGGAGGCATCGGGCCTCAATCTTCCACGATGGGTGCTCGCTATATGGGTCTGGGTCGTCTGGGCGCGGAGAGAGGCCGAAGCTGTAGTAGGGCGACGAAGACACGACCTCGAACAGCAGGGACTCGAACGCCTCGCGTGAACGGCTTGGGCGCTGCGCCGCTACGCGCGCTTTGACTGTTCGCTTCGTCACTGTGGATGGCGAGCGCAATCGTATCTCCAATAAATGATCGTATTATAGAGAGTGTCGTTGATAGCGCTCTGAGCGACCATCTGTTGCCTTTTATTATCTCAAAACTATATCTTAAAAGTGATGTCGCATATTGAGCCCGCTTCAATGAGTTTCGAGAGGTTTGATGATCATTGGATATTGTCGTTGTAGTGATCCTTCGCAAAATCCCGCGCTCCAAATCGACGCGCTGACCAAGGCGGGTGCCGAGCGCATATTCAGTGAAACGATTAGCGGTACGGCGGCGTACCGGCCCGAACTCGAAGCGGCCCTGAGTTACGCGCGGGCCGGTGACGTTTTGGTGGTGCATTCCCTTTCGCGTCTGGGCCGGAATGTGCGCCAACTGACCGAGGCCGTGGATCAGATGACGGCCAAGGGCATCGCTCTCCAGTCATTGACGGAGGCAGTAGATACCACCACCCCCAGTGGGCGCTTGTGGCTAAATTTTCTGTCGTCAATGCACCAGTTCGAAGTCGAGCAGCTACGCCTGCGCACCCGGCACGGCTTGGAGGCGGCTCGGGCTCGCGGTCGTGTAGGTGGGCGGCCACGATCTCTCGACGACCGAAAACTGACCGTCGCCAAGGCGCTGATTGCGGAAGGTACGCTGACCATCGCCGAGGTTGCCAATCAGGTGGGCTGTGCACCGGCGACTTTGTATCGAGCCTTGCCCGGTGGCAGGGGGGCTATGGCGAGTTAATCGCGAGGTGGTTCTCAACGAGGAAAACGATAGCTGCACCAGTCTGGTGAAGCTGAAAGGCTGCTAGATGTTTAGGCACGGCTCGTGGGCTGTTTCCGGCGCCATGTGCTGCCGATTTGTTTCGCACTGTGGGCACTCCACTCTCCAGCACAGACCTAAGAGCGCTAAACTCAGTCTGCATGTACTGGGGAATGAAATCTGCTTTATATGCTGCTTCCAATAATTTTGATGCGGGGTCTGTTTCCTTGTATGCCCAGCCTCGCGATTTCGCTATAATCTTGAGCGTGCTTTCGAATGACTTGCCGCACTCCGTTATGCAGGTTTCGTATTCACCGTTTCTGAACGCCTTATGTGCGGCATGATACTCTTGGTTCACCGTAGAGAACTGAGCGACGTGCGTCAGGTGAAATGCCGGTAGAACGACTTCGCTATGAAGGACTGTCGAGGATATTTCGACAATTTGGCCATCAACATACTGGATGCCAAAGCCATCTTCTAAGCATCGARCGTTGAATTCGGCTATGGCGCTGTCGGGCGTCTGTGTTGTAAACTCGGAAGTGTCTGTGTATTCGCGGTAGCTGCTATCAATAACGCGAAAGCAAAGCTCTATAACATCTAGGAGTGATTCCGTATCGCTTTCGGATAAAATCCATCGATGCAGTTCGTCGCGGAGATTTTTGGGATGGGGTACTAGCGTGAAAGCGCCTTTATCTCTTCTGGCGGTATCCACTATAAATTCGTAGGCTTCTTTAGCTTCGAAATTGTATGTGGAATCGCTATAATCGCCCATCGCCGCGTGCAGAATGAGCACGGTTTGCACGCGCAGCTTTTCCGACATTTTGTCATACTGGTAGACGTCGTTGCTGCTGCCAGCCGCACGGCGCTTTCGACGGGAGTACGTATCAGGAAGCGTCACTTGGTTCCTCCATTTCCTTAGATTGGCAAATGAAGGTGTGGGCGTAAAGCTGTCGGCTCGATCTAGTCCAGCAGGTAGGTTAGGTGCGGCTTCGCAACCTTCTGTGCCTCAATGAACTGGCACAGGTTGCGCTCGGTTTTCTCGAACTCTTCGGGCTTCAATGCGCCTCGGAATAGCTCGTACCGCAGCCACACCCGGAAGGTGTTCACGACGTCTGTCTCGCAGTAGGCGGCTACATCAGCGATCCGGCCCGCTTTGACGTAGCCCGCGACCTCGCCACCATCCACGCCATCCGGCTTACCGGCCAGCCCCAACACGCGGCATAGCTCGTCCAATTTCGCCTTGGCGCCGCTGCTGTACGAACCGAGCACGTCGCACAGGTCCACGGCGGCGTCGTCGTAGCGCTTGTAGTAGGGGCGGGTGCACAGACCCGGCGCTGGAATGGCATTGGCCATGGCGCGGTACCGGAGGACTGGCAGATCGAATCCTTGGCCGTTGTACGACACGAGTGTCGGCCGTAGTTGCAGCAGCCGGTCGGAAAAGGCGGTGATCAGGTCGGCTTCTGAGCGGTCGCCGATGTGAGGTGCGCCGATGGAGCGAATGGCCCAGTGGTCATCAAGCCGTTCGGCGATCACGGCGCCAATGCAGGCGATCTTGTGCAGGGGCAACTTGGGAAACTTGTTGCCAACAAGCTCATCGGCCGCGTCGTCGTTGTGCTCTTGAAGTCCGTGAACACGAGATACGGCTTCGAGATCGGGAATGGTCTCCAGATCGAAGACGATGACGTGCTGAGGCATTCCCGCTCCTGAAATCTGTTGTCTATCTTTGCCGCGTGCGTGCTTTGCTACGCCCACGGCGCTCAACGGCGAAACGCCTTGCGTATTCGCCTAGAGCAGTCTGAAATTCATAGCACTCAATATTTGATTTTCGATTATCACTCATCTAGGCGCATTCCTAGATTTGCTGTCTCTTTTTCTCCCCCTCCGCAGAATACAGATTCGCCAGCGTGCACCTATCCTATCGATAGGTGCTATGGGAACCGACGTATCCTGCGGAGGGGGATGAGAAGCTAAATTCCTGAGTTCTAAAGCCTTTTCGATAGTTGCTTGCCGCGTTTATAGCGGTCGTAGGCGGTCTCCCGAGACCTACATTGCAACCACATCCCGGCCATTTCACCTTGATTGAGATTTGGATTTTGGGGTTGTGGAATCGATGTTGCCCAGTGGCGTTTTTCATCGGTCCCGCCTTGCATCCGAGGTAAATTCTTTACTAGCCAGACGGTTATGATCTTACGATCAAGCACATGGGGTCAGCGTTCGAAATAACCGATCCCATGCAGAGGAGCGTCAAATTATCCAGACGCGATTCCTCTTCTTGGTCAGTGCCTTTGTCGTAGTCGATGACTACAGTGGGAAGCCGTTGACATCCATCACCCGCTTTCATGCTCAGTCGGTGTGGAGCGTCCGTCCCTTGGCCGTTCAACCGCGTATCTGCCAGCGCGCCCGGTTAGGGATAACTAAAGACAGATTCAACGCTTTGCGACGGGCATGGTCGCAAGTAGTAATGCCCTGAACGATTATATTTCTAATGTAGTATATTGAGCTTCTATATTTCAATATATTTATCAGAAGCGGTGATGTCGTTCTCGCGGGTTCTTCGGCAGCGATGGACGCGGTAATTTGCCGGTAAAGGTTTTTCCCATACGACCGCGATATGGATGGCTCTCTGCCCACCTCCTTGGTCAAAGAATCTCGGGTGCTGCGAGAAGCGCTCGACCTCGGCGCCCAGCTTCGATCTGCCCGGACGGCAGCGAAGCTCTCCAAGGCCAAGCTGGCGCAAGTGGCGTCTGTCGATCAGGGAACGATTGATCAATTGGAACAAGGGCGCGGGACCGTCGCGCCGTTAATTTCCGTGATGGGCTTTCTCGGCGTCGAGTTCTTGGGGCAGGCGGGGAGACCGCTGGGAGATTGGCTTGCCGACGTTAGAAAGGGGCTGGGCCTGTCTCAGCAGCGGATCGCTTCAACCATTCGCGTGTCTAAGCCCACCATCATCAGTTTGGAGCGTGGACGGGGGAGCGTTGGAAATCTTCGCTCTCTGCTGGCGGCTTTGCACCTCCCGCTGAGCCTTGTGCGCCAGCATGCAGGCATCAGGTATGCGACTCTCTGCTCGGGGATCGAAGGTGTATCCCAAGCGTGGGAGCCACTGGGCTGGAAGCCTGTCTTCTTTGCTGAGAACGCAGGTTTTCCATCGGAAGTGCTCCGGGTCCGGTATCCAGCCGTACCGAACCTCGGCGACGTAGTGCACCTAGATGGCGCGCCGTGGCGCGGKAAGGTGGACGTGTTGTGGGCGTCCACGCCGTGCACGTCCTTCTCGATGGCGGGTGACCGCCAAGGGATGGAGGTCGCCGATGGAGCCTTGGCCAACGAATTTGCCCGCATATGCGATGAGATCGATCCTGATGTCGTCGTCTGGGAAAATGTGAAGGGAGCTTTGGTCGATGAGCGAAACGCCTTCGGACACCTTCTGGGACGACTGGCTGGCGAAGAGTGCTCGCTCCAGCCAGCAGGGACCGGATGGACGAACGCTGGTTATGTGTCTGGACCCTCGCGATGCCTCGCGTGGCGGGTTCTCGACGCCCAATACTCAGGTCTGGCGCAGCGACGCGAGCGCCTCTTCCTTGTCGGATGTCGTCGAGGAGGGGCCGATCCCAGAGACATACTATTTGAGCGCCACGGCGCTCCAAGGCATCGCGCGACGGTGCGAGAAGGCCGGAATGTCGATCCCCACGGCGCTGGCGCGGGCATTGTTTACGTCAACGGCGACGCCAGACCGAAAGTAGCGGTCGGCATCGCCAACACCTTGAAGGCTGATACCGGATCAGGTGGCCGGGCCTGCATCCTTCAAGACGGGCGCATAAGACGGCTGACGCCCGTCGAGTGCGAGCGCTTGATGGGCTTGGCCGATGATACGACTTTGGTTCGTTGGCGCGGAAAATCTGCGCCGGACACATTGCGATGGCAGGCGATTGGCAACTCGGTCGCCGTTCCCGATGTCCGTTGGATAGGAGAGCGGATCGCCGCTCTGGTCGGATACACCCAAAATCGAGATTGTGCGGCGTGACAACTTTGCCGTCGGTGTTCTAGCTATGCCGTTCGCAAACGGGGGAAGGCCATGGACGCCAAGCCAATGTCGATTGGCAAGATTTTGGGCGAGAAGCAGCGCTTCATCGTTCCGATCTATCAGCGGACCTACGCTTGGAATCAAAAGGAGTTGGCTCCGCTCGTAGAGCAGATCGAAGGCAAGGCCGACGAGCTTTTGAAGACGGGTAAGGTGGCGTTTTCGCACTATATGGGCGCGCTGCTTTTGATACCCGAAAGTGGCCCCGCCTTCGGAAGGATTCAGGCGTTCAACGTCGTGGATGGTCAGCAACGCCTCACGACGTTCCACCTATGCGTTGCCGCCCTTCGTGACGTCGCAATCGACTTCGGCTTTCCAGAGATCGCCAGTCAACTTGCCGATCTGATCTTGCATAGCGATGCCACGCCCATGCAGGACCGTGCGACCGAGCGCTATAAGCTGGAGCCGACCACCTACGACCGTGAGCTTTTCCGTCACATCATCGACTTGGATCGGAAGGCTCTCCGCAAGCGATACCCTGATCATTTTTTCAAGAACGGTAAGATCAAGGGAACCGCGCCGGGGCCGCTATGGGCCTACTGGTATTTCTGGGAAGAGGCCGAGGATTACATCACCGAGGGGCGACGTCTTCCGGTTCGGGACGGCTACGATCAGTCGGTCCTGCGAGATCGTCTCCTCGCACTTTCGACGGTGCTGTTCGAACATTTCCGGTTGATCGTTATAACGCTCGCCACCGACGACGACGCACAGGTGATCTTCGAGACGCTAAACAGCGGTGGAAAGCCACTGGCGGCCATGGACCTCGTGCGAAACGACGTCTTCCACCGTGCAAGTCGGCGCAACGAGGACCAAGCAGCGCTGCTAAACCTTCACTGGGCCGAGTTCGAGCAGCCTTTCTGGAAACAAGAACAGACGCAGGGCCGCATTCGAAAGGCGCGGATTGATTTCTTCCTAGCGCACGCCCTCGCAGCCGAGCGTGGGGCTGTGATCTCGCTTGGCGAACTGTTTTCGGAATACAAGGTGTTCGTGTCGGCGAGCAATTTTGAAGATACCGCTTCGGAATTGAAGGCGATCACAAAGTATGCACCGATCTATCGGCAGCTTGTGGAGGCGTCTGACGTCGGGGCACTGCCAAAGCTATCGAGGCGGTTGAATGTATTTGATGTCTCGACGGCTTATCCGCTGGTCTTTGTAATCGCCAATGCGGATGTTGATGACGGGATCAAGTCTCGACTTTACGATCTGATTGGTAGCTACATCATCCGCCGCGCGATTTGTTATCTGACACCTAAGAACTACAACAACCTCTTCGTTGAGGTCGCCGCTTATTTGAAAACGCATGGCGTTTCCGAGGCTTCATTCGCAGCCGTGGTGGAGGCGAAACGCAACAGTGACAGCGGGCGTTTCCCCGACAATGACGAGTTCGCAGCGGCGATCCGCTCCCGACCGCAGTACGGTTGGATTCCTCAGCCCCGTTTGAAGCTCATTCTGGAGGAGTTGGAGTTCGCCATGCGCGACAAGTTCAACGTGCATGGAACGCTTCAAGATGGCCTGAGCATCGAGCACATCATGCCTCAGACGTGGGCGTTGCACTGGCCCCTTCCGAGCGGTGCCATGGCGCCTGCCGATCTAATCTCTGGAGTTGATGAGTCTCTTCGCATTGAAATTGATGCTCGAAAGGCTGTGATCCAGACCCTTCCGAACCTCACGCTACTGACGCCTCCTGCGAACTCGTCCGCCAGCAATTCGGGTTTTGAGGCCAAGAGGCAGCGGCTGAGAGACTCGCTGTTGAAGACGAACATCGCCATCGCCGATGAGCAGGCGTGGGATGAGCAGGCCATTGCTCGGCGTGCCGACACACTGGCCGCAGTCGCCATCTCGCTCTGGTCGTCACCGGTCGGTGATGTTCGTGCTTGAGCCGCGCAACGGGGCGCGACACCGAAGTCGGAATCTCCGCCTCATCATGATCGGCTGGACGTGCATAGCCGTCAGCATCGTGGCCACGACCGCGATCATGGCCGGTGCGCTCTGGGGGGCACATGGCTGACGGTACCTCTGACGACCTTGACGTTCTCGTGGGAGACCCGCTGTTCGTGCGCCTCTGGACGATCCGTCAAGAGGTCGAGAGCGGGCGCGCTGACCCAGAGACGGTCGAACGTTGGGAAGAGCTACGAGAGACCGTCACGGCCATCGTGGACAGCCTGAGAGCCTTCATGATGGCGGTCCCGCCTCATGAGCGGGAGAGGGCGGCACGCGACTGGATTCAGGCCTTTACGGACGAGCATTGGCCGCAGGCGACGCGGCACTGATTGCGGCAGACTCTAGCCGGTACCTAACATCATGTCCTTTCTGGCTTATTGGAAAGGCCTTCAACTCGATCAAGGGTGCCATGCTGCTCAATGCGCCGAATGAGCGACGCGACCATCGCCTGATGTTCAAGTGGCATGAACTCCCATAGAGGGGTGCCGTCCACTCTGGTCACTGCCTTTTTGATCCTACCTTCTGGTGTGATCTGGACGCCAAATGTGCCCATCCTAAAGATAATCGTATAGACTTTCTCTCCATTCCACGGGCCAATTGTAACGCTGTGCACGATGGCTGATAAGGCCGTCCTGAGCTTCGCGCGGGCCTGTTCAGCTATTGCGGGATCGTCAGACTGAGCAGCGTCTCGGATATCCGCAACGCGACGCAAATGTTCAACAGCGTTGACGCGGCCCGAGTAGCGCTCGATATCCCGTGTTTTTTCTTCTAGCTGACGCTGATGTTCGTTTATCTCGGTCAGTAATTTTGCCGCGACCTTCAAGGACTGCGGGTCGTTAAACGTGCTGAGTATTAACTCGCGCCGCTCGACCTTTGCGCTCATGTGTTTTTCGATTTCAGCCTTGCGGATACGGGCTTCCCTAAGCTCTCCGGTAGCTTCAAAAAAGCGGTCGTCGAGAGCTAGATCGATACACAAGTCCAGCGCTGTCTGCTCAAACCTATCATAGGGGTAGTATTGGTTGTTCGTACACCGCTTCGTCGTGGCACTTTCACACCGTAGATAGGTGTAGGTGCGATTTCCTTTCCGCTGTGAGGTCAGAAAAGCGCGCTGATCGCAAACCTCGCAGCGCGTTTTACCTCCGAACAAGTTTCGTCGCTGTGGAGCCGTTTCGCTGCGTCCCTTCTTGCGCCCAGCCTGTTCAGTATGATCTTTGTCTTTGGACTTGCGTACCTCTCCCTTCCACCCGCCCGAGCGACGCTTCCGCGCTCGCATCTGATCTCTGGCTGCGGCAACGATGTCGGCCTCGACGATCCGAGGGAAAAAGTCGTGGATCACCTTTCCCTTGTGCTCCCCGGTCAAGCCGACGAAATCACCCTCTACCGCAGGACTGTCGAGCAGCGTGCGGACTGATGTTCGAGACCACTTGCCGTCCGAATATCGCTGCCAAGCACCCCACGGTTTGTCTCCCCGTGAGTTCAGACGAGCGGTGATCGCCACTGCTCCGAGCCCATCAGCCGACCATTGATAAATCTCGTTGATCGCCTTTTGGCGATCATCGTCGATTATCCAGTCGTTTCGTTCGTCATTTGCTTTGAGCCAGAGCGGAGGGCGATTAGCCAGATTGGTCCACTTGCCCTCTTTTTTCTCTGCATCAGCCCAACGGCGACGCCTCGCCGAGATCACACGTTCTGACTTCTTTTCTGACTCCTCGTGGCCAACAGCCAAAGCCACGGCAGCTTCAATGAAGTCGCCAAGGCCCATATTAGCCGTGAGGATTTTACGCTTATCAGCGATTGCGACCTGCAAGCCCCGTTGGCCGAGCGTGTAGAGCCACGCCATAGCTTCGCCAACAGGTCGCCGCGATAGGCGGTCGAGACGTTCGGCAATGAGCAAAGTGCCCGGTTCTATGTAGCCAATGAGAAAGCCGCCCAACTGAGCGCTAGGCTCAAGATGCTCACCCTTGAAGGCCGACCGACCACGATCCACGAGATGTTCCGTTACGGTCCAGCCTTCGGACTCGGCATAACGTGTGCAGTTTCTCAGTTGTCTGGCGAGGCTGTCTCGGTCGCCTTCGCCTTGCTCGTCATTGGAGAAACGCCGGTAGATTATCACCCTTGGGCTCATGAGACCGATTTATCAGGAGTTCAGTGGATTGCCTAGTTGTGGTCGAGAAACAGCACCCGGAACTGCTCGCGCGACTCGTTGGCCAGGGCCACGCGCACATAGCCCAGAAGCGCCGTCCACGACGAGATCACCGGCCGCTTGGTGATGCCCTCTCGCCCCGCCCGCAGCGTGGCCTCGTGCAGGATCTTCAGATCCACCGCCGCCGTCTCGCCGACGCCCGGCACGGTCTTCAGCTCTTCGACCGTCGCGCCCAGCACGCCTGCGAACGAGCCGAACCGACCCAGCAGCGCCTTGGCCAGCGGCTTGACGTCGCCGCGCGGCAGGCTGCGGAAGAGATAGAGCTCGAGCAGTTCGTAGTCGGGCAGCGCCGCCAGGCCGCCGGCCCTGGCCCGCTCCCTCAGCCGCTCGCGATGGCCGGCATGGTGGGCGGCCACCAGCGCCGCCTTGCCCGGCCGGGCGGGCTTTTCGCCCTTGGCGGGCTCGACCGCCTTAGGCGCGCGCGGCGCGGCCTCCGACACCCTCAACGACTTGCCGCTGACCATCGCGCCCCTCTGCGAGGGTGCGATTAGAGCTTAACAATCTGGAGTTGTCGAGAGCGCGTTCGCCCCTCTATCCAACGCCCGTCATCCCGGACGAAGGGCCGCGTAGCGGACCGCAGATCCGGGACCCAGGAGTCGCCGCAAAGCGCCGGCGACCGCTTGGGTGGAGGATCAATGCGCCGCGCCCAGTCCCCTAGGTCCCGGATAAGCGCTGCGCGCTTTCCGGGATGACGACCTGAATGGAGAGCGAAAGGAAGAAATCAGAACGCCGGAACCACCGCGCCCTTGTACTTCTCCGCCATGAACGCCTTCACCTCCGGCGAGGTCAGGGCCTTGGCCAGCTTGGCCACGCGGGGGTCGGACGCATTGTCCGGGCGGGTGACGAGGAAGTTCACATACGGGCTGGTCTTGTCCTCGATCAGCAGGGCGTCCTTAGCCGGGTCGAGCTTGGCGTCCAGCGCGTAGTTGGTGTTGATCACCGCCAGGTCGACCTGGTTCAGCACACGCGGCAGGGTCGCCGATTCCAGCTCCTTGAACTTCAGGCCCTTGGGATTGGCGGTGATGTCCTTCAGCGTCGAGACAGGGTTGGACGGGTCCTTCAGGGTGATCAGGCCGTTCTTGGCCAGCAGCAGCAGGGCGCGGCCGCCGTTGCTGGGCTCGTTGGGGATGGCCACGCTGGCGCCGGCCGGCAGCTCGGCGATCGCCTTGATCTTCGCCGAATAGGCGCCTAGCGGCTCGATGTGCACGCCGGCGACCTTGACCAGGCCCCAGCCGCGATCGGCGTTGACGGTGTCGAGATAGGGGCCGGTCTGGAAGTAGTTGGCGTCCAGATGCTTCTCGGCCAGCTGCACGTTGGGCTGGACGTAGTCGTTGAAGACCTTGATGTCGATCTTCAGGCCTTCGGCCGCCAGCTTCGGCTTGATGAACTCCAGCACCTCGGCGTGCGGCACGGCGGTGGCGCCGACCACCAGGGTGTCGGCGGCCGACGGCGCGGGCTGGCGATTGCAGGCGGCCAGCAGGGCGAAGGCGGCGAGGCTGAGGAGGGCGGCGCGGCGGGCGACCATGAACGGCTCCGGTAAGTCGATAATTCCGGGAGGGTATTGCGCGAAAACGCCGCCCGCGCGGAATCAGTTTTCCTGAGGCGGGCAAGAGGGCGACGCCCCTTATCTCCCGTCATTCCCGCCCTTGTGGCGGGAACCCCTCTGTCAGCCGCAAAGGCGGTGGGACGGATCGCCCGCGATCCGCCTGCTTCTCAAACGTCAGCGGAACCAGGGTTTCCCGCCACAAGGGCGGGAATGACGGGAGCTTAAAGAGGATGCCGCCTCAGTCGTCGTTGGCCGGGTCTTCGGGCCCCTGGATCGTCCAGTTCGACACGAAGTCGGGGTTCTCCAGCACCTCGCCGTTGGCCAGGGTGTAGGTCCCCGGCTGGGCGGGCCTGATGTTCGAGGTCTGCGGCGGCAGCAGGTAGGTGTCGCCGTCCTCCTCCTCGGTCAGCAGGTCGACGAGGATGCCTTCCTGCGGGTCGGCCGACAGGATGACGCCGTGGAACTGCTCGACCTCCTCGATCTCGCCGTCGGCGTCGAGGAAGGTCAGGCCCACCAGGATGATCCGGCCCGGCAGGGTGTCGGCCAGCGCCTGGTCCCAGTGCTCGGGCGGCGGGGCGGAGAGGATTTCGTCGGTCATCCGGGGTTCTTAAGGCCCGGCATGGCTTGCCGCAATCACTCGAACCGCCGCCCCAACACGCGTCATCCCGGGCGAAGGACCGCGAAGCGGACCGCAGACCCGGGACCCAGGAGACCGGGCGCCGTGATCAGGTTCGCCGCCCCACCGCCAGCCGACACAGTGCGCCGGCCCCTGGGTCCCGGCTCTACGCGCTGCGCGCTCCGGCCGGGATGACGGGGCATGGGGGGGTAATCACCCCAGGCGCTTGGCCCGCGTCAGGTTCAGCGGCGCATAGCCGGCGGCGGCGAAGAAGGCCTGCGCGCCGGCGTTGTCGGCCCAGGCGTCGAGGACGACGGTCTCCAGGCCGAGCGCCCTCGCCTCGCCCTCCAGCGCGGCCAGCAGGGCCGCGGCGATCCCTCGGCGGCGAAAGGCCGGGTCGACCGCCAGGTGATGCAGGTAGAGCCGTCGGCGCACCAGGACGAAGGGGGTCTCGGCACGGTCCTGGATCTCGCCCCAGGCGTAGCCGGCCGCCGCGCCGTCGACCTGCGCCAGCAGCAGGCGATGCGCCGGCCCGTCCAGCGTCGCGCGCAGGAAGGCCGCCAGTTCGACCGGATCGACGACGGGCTTGAAGATCTCGGGCGACAGGGTCGCGTGCAGGGCCTGCACGCCGGCGTTCAGCGCGACCAGGGCCGGGATGTCGGTGTCGACGGCGGGCCTGATCGCGACGGCGCTCACCGGTGCGAGACCTTTCGCACCACCGCGTCGCCGACCATCTGCAGCACCTGCACCAGGATCAGCAGCAGCACGACGGTGACCATCATGACGTCGGTCTGGAAGCGCTGGTAGCCGAAGCGGATCGCCAGGTCGCCAAGGCCGCCGGCCCCGACCACGCCGGCCATGGCGGTGTAGGACACCAGCGCGATCGCCGTCACGGTCGCCCCGGCGATGATCCCGGGCATCGCTTCGGGCAACAACGCGCCGACCACCACCTGGCGGCGCGTGGCCCCCAGGGCGAAACTGGCCTCGACCACGCCCTTGTCGACCTCGCGCAGGGCGGTCTCGACCAGGCGGGCGTAGAAGGGCGCGGCGCCCACCACCAGCGGCGGGATGGCGCCGGCGACGCCCAGCGAGGTGCCGACCAGCAGCACCGTCAGCGGGATCATCACGATCAGCAGGATCACGAACGGCACCGAGCGCAGGATGTTGACCAGCAGGCCCAGCGCCGTATGCGCGGGCTTGTTCTCCAGCATCTGGCCCTTGCCGGTCAGGAACAGGATCACGCCCAGCGGCAGGCCCAGGATCACGGTCAGGACCATCGAACCGCTGAGCATGGTCAGGGTGTCGAGGCTGGCCAGGCCGATGTCGGTCCAGTCGATGTTCGAGAACAGGCTCATGCGCGGCCCTCCAGGCGGTCGACCCGCACGTCGGCGGCCTCGAAGCGGGCGATGGCGGCCTCGACGTCGCCGCCGGTCAGCGCCAGGGTCAACTGGCCGTAGGGCGTATCGCGCAGCTTGTGGATGCGGCCGCCGAGGATGGAGTAGTCGACGCCGGTCTCGCGGGCCACCGCCCCCAGCACCGGCTTGTAGGTGGCCTCGCCCTTGAAGGTCAGCCGCACCAGCATCCCGGCCGGCAAGGCGGTTTCGGCCGCCTCCTCCACCTCGCCGACGAAGCGGCGGGCCGTGTCGCTGGCCGGATGCAGGAACACCTCCTCGACCGGCCCCTGCTCGACCACCCGGCCGCCCTCCAGCACCGCCACCCGGTCGCAGACGCGGCGCACCACGTCCATCTCGTGGGTGATCAGCACGATGGTCAGGCCCAGTTCCCGGTTGAGGTCGGAGATCAGGGCCAGGATCTGCTCGGTGGTTTCGGGATCGAGCGCGCTGGTGGCCTCGTCGCACAGCAGGATCTTCGGCGCCGTGGCCAGCGCCCGGGCGATGCCGACGCGCTGCTTCTGGCCGCCCGACAGCTGGGCCGGATACTTCGTCGCGTGGTCGCTCAGGCCCACCCGCGCCAGCAGCTCGGCCGTCCGCGCCTTGATCTCGGCCGGCGCGCGGCCGGCCAGCTTCAGCGGGAACGCGACGTTCTGCTCGACGGTCTTGGACGACAGCAGGTTGAAGTGCTGGAAGATCATGCCGACGCGGCGACGCAGGGCCCGCAGGCCCGCGACGTCCAGCGCCGCCACGTCGTCGCCGTCGACGATCACCTTGCCGCCGGTGGGCAGCTCCAGGCCGTTGATCAGGCGGATCAGGGTCGACTTGCCCGCCCCCGAGGCGCCGATGACCCCGAACACTTCGCCCTGGCCGACCTCGAGCGAGGCCTCGCGCAGGGCCGCGTGGCCGGTCGCGCCGCGAGCGGCGCCGTAGGTCTTGGAGACGGCTTCGAAACGGATCACCGGCGGCTGGTCCTTACTTCGCCACGGCGGCCGGAGCGGCCGCGCGCGGCGGGGCGTTCTTGACGTAGCGATCCATCCAGTCGGTCATCTCCCACAGGGTGTGCATCACCGACTCCCGGGCGCGATAGCCGTGGGCCTCGTAGGGCAGCACGGTGTAGCGCACGGTGGCCCCCGCCCCCTTCAGCGCGGCGTAGAAGCGCTCGCTCTGGATCGGGAAGGTGCCGGAATTGTCGTCCGCCTGGCCGTGGATCAGCAGGATCGGCTCGTTGACCTGCTTCACATAGGTGAAGGGGCTCATCTTCGTATAGGTGTCGGTGGCCTGCCAGTAGGTGCGCTGCTCCGACTGGAAGCCGAACGGCGTCAGGGTGCGGTTGTAGGCGCCCGAGCGCGCGATGCCGGCCCGGAAGAGGTCGGTGTGGGCCAGCAGGTTGGCGGTCATGAACGCGCCGTAGCTGTGGCCGCCCACGGCGATGCGGTCGCGGTCGGCCACGCCCAGGGCCACCACCGCGTCGACGGCGGCCTTGGCGTCGGCCGTCAGCTGCTCGACATAGGTGTCGTTGGGCTCGGCGCCGTCCTTGCCGATGATCGGCATGCCCGGGCCGTCCAGCACCGCATAGCCCTGGGTCAGCAGGAACAGGTGGCTGGCGCCGCCCGGACGGGTGAAGCGGTTGCCCGCGTCCACCGTCTGGCCGGCCACCGAGGCGTCGGTGAACTCTTCGGGATAGGCCCACATCAGCATCGGCAGCGGGCCGTCCTTGGCCTTGTCGTAGCCGGCCGGCAGGTACAGGTCGCCCGACAGCTTCACCCCGTCGGCGCGGCTGTAGGTGATGGTCTGCTTGGTGACGCCGGCGAACTGCGGGGCGCGGTCGACAAAGGCCGTCAGGGCCTTGCCATTGCCGCCCTTCAGCGGCTTGACGAAGTAGTTGGGAACCTCGTCCTTGCTCTCGCGGCGGGTGATCAGGGTCTTGCCGGCCTCGTCGCCCAGGGCCACCGGGGCCTCGTAGTAAGGCGCCTTGGCCTGCCAGATGCGCGAGGTCTTGCCGTCGGCCAGGTTCATCACGCCGACGAAGGGATACTCGCCCTTGGCCGTGGCGCCCTCGCCGGTGACGAACACGCCCTTGCCGTCGGGCGTGAAGTGCATGACCGCCTCGCCCTGGGCGTTGCGGCGGCTGACCACGTCGCCCGGATCGCCGTAGCGGTCCTGGTAGTTGCGCTCCAGCAGCAGGCGGCCCGCGCCGGGCTTGGACGGGTCGATCGCCAGGCGCTTTTCCTTGCGGTTGTCGAACCAGCGGCCGGTGACCAGGGCGAAGTCGCCGCGGCCCCAGTCGATGCCGGCATAGCGCAGATCAAGATCGATCAGGGTGATCGGGGCGGCGTCGAACGGCGCGGCCTGCATCAGCACGCGGTCGTGGATCTCGACCTTCTTCTTGGGATCGCCGCCGTCCTGGGCCTCGGCCCAGACCAGGGTCGAGGGCGCGTCGGAGCGCCATTGGGCCGAGCGCGGGCCGGCGACCACCGCGTCGAAGGCGGCCGGCAGGTTGTCGGCCAGCGGACGGTCGGCCAGGGTCTTGACCAGCTTGCCGTCGGCCGCGTCCAGCACCTGGATCTCGGTCGGGAACCGGCTGGCCGGCACCAGGTAGCTGTAGGGGCGCTTGAGGCGGGTGACGAGCAGGTAGCGGCCGTCGGGCGAAGCGCCGAAGCCGCTGATCACGCCGGGCGCGCCCACCGGGACGGTCGCGCCGTCGGCCAGGGCCACGCGGGCCAGCTGGCTGGTGAAGTAGTGGTCGAACAGGGCCTCGTCGTGGGCGTTCGCCAGCAGGTCCTGATAGGTGCGGATGGCGGCGGTGCGGCCGGCGGCCTGCTGCACGATCGGCCCCTCGGGCGCGGCCGGCTCGGCCGGGGCGGCCCCGCGGCCGGCGGGGACCTGGCGCACGAGGAAGCCGCTGTCGTCGGGCAGCCAGTCGTAGCTGCCGCCGAAGGCCGCGTTCAGCACCGGGCCGGTCAGCTTGCGCACGCTGGCGGTCTTCAGGTCGGCGACCCACAGCTCCAGGCCCGCCTGCGCCTCCATCACCAGGGCCAGGTGCTGGCCGTCCGTCGACCAGCGCGGCTCGATGAAGCGCGCGCCCTTAGGCAGGGCCACCTGCCGCACCGCGCCGGTCTTCACGTCCTCGAAGGCCAGGCTGTTCATCCAGTTGGTGCGGGCCTCGATCGGGCCGTTGGTGCGCGGATTGATGCGATAGCCGCCCAGCCGCAGGATCGGATCGGCCACCGCCCGGATCGGCGGCAGGTTCTCGCGGCCCAGCAGGGCGACGGTCTTGCGCTCGGGGCTCAGCGTGACGCCCGGCGTCGGCGCGGCGTCGAGGATCTGGGCGATCGGCGCCGGCGGCGTGCGATAGGCCTCGCCGGCGAACGCGGCGCCCGCGCCGCAGGCCATGGCCGCCACGGCGGCCGAAGCGGTCAGCGCCAGGACACGGCGCTTGAAGCGATTATCAAACATGAAGCCCCCGGAAAACGCGTGGAAGGGGCAGCAATAGGCGCGCTTACGGCTCAGGTGAACGGGAAAGTGCGCGCCGGGCGGGATATCGGTGGTTGGGGGGTTTTGTCATGAGATGGCGAACTGCGGATCAAGTACGCCATGCGGCGATGCAACACCGAACCTCGCCCAGACTACAGGCAGACAGCTCAAGCCATCCCGTCTCGACGCCGCGATGCGCCATAAACTGCCGTTGGCGGAGCCCCAGGAACCGGACACTGGAGGTCACGCTCCTATCTCCCGGAGACGGCACGTTCGGGTGAACGGCTGTCGATAAACTGCAGATCGAGGTGCTCGAACCGCAGGGCGTCGAGTAGGGCCTGGGCGTTAAGGATCGCGCCTGGCGCATGGGCGCCGCTCGCTGAAAAACCCGGCCGGAGCATCTGACCTAGCGCCTCGCAAATCAAGGGCGCGGTAAAGGCATAGATATCTTGCCCCTGAGCGATCACCGAACGTCTCTCCGCGCCAAGGCTGGCCGCCACCTCGACAATAAAGCGCTGGGCCGAACGCCCTTTGTCGTCGATGGCTCGCGGCGGCGGCGTACTCGGGTTGCGCACATCCTGCAGCGCGTTGTCGCTGAGATAGGTCCGTAGCGACGTGCTGCTCAGATGTCGCGAAATGACGATCACTTCCGAGAACGGCAGTTGGACGACGCGGCGCTCGCCAACAGCGCCGGGGAACTTCCAGAGACGCTCCTCCGCCGGAGCGCTCACCGGAACGAGCTTTCCGTCCTCGACGACAAGCCGCGCGGCCGTATTGCGTTGACCCGTAAGACGCGTGCCCCGGGTCGGCAGCCAGCTGTCGAGGCCGATCACGACGTCGATGACGTCAGCATGGGCCCAATCCCGCAGAACGACGGTGGCGAGTAGATCGGCGAACCCGCCATAAAAGCCCATGGCCGGAATGACCGTCACGCCGGCCTCGCGGGCAGGTCGATCATAGGTCTCGAACGTCGCGCGAGCGCTCGGCTGCTCGGCGGTAACATCCAGATAGTGCGCGCCACAGCGTAGGGCCGACGAGATGACCGCGCCCGCGGTGTCGAGAAAGGCGCCGGCGCAGTTGATGACGGCCGCGACGCCTTCGAACGCACGATCAAGCGCGGCGGCGTCTTGCACCGCAGCCACCCGCAAAGCGACGCCCGCAGGAAATCCAGCCGCTTCGAGCGAAGCAATATCGCGTCCCACGGCCAGCGGGCGATAGCCTTGGCTGATCAGTTCGCTGACCACGAAGCGCCCTGTATGACCGGCAGCGCCATAGACAGCGACCTCCGCCCCTCCAAATCCACCGACCTTGCCCATCGCAAGCCTCCATTCGCTACAGACCTGTCTGTAGCTACATACAGGTCTGTAGCGTGTCAACGCGGTTCCTGCTATCCCGATCTCCAGAAGGAGCAATCAATGCCGGAGTTCCCTGCCCTCGACGTGCGCGAGAAGATCCTGGAGACCGCCTCCGATCTCTTCTATCGCCAGGGCGTGCGCGCGGTTGGTGTCGATTTGGTCGTCAAGGAGGCGGGCGTCGCCAAGACCAGCCTCTACCGACACTTCAGCACAAAGGATGATCTCATCGCCGCCTTCCTCGACCGKGAAGACGCCGACTTTTGGGGGCACTGGGACAGTGTCGCCCTGGGACATCCGGGAGCGCCGCGAGCGGAACTCGAAGCTCACCTCGATTGGATCGGCGCACGAGCCGGCCGTCCCGGTTATCGCGGTTGCCCCCAGATCAACGTCGCGGCTGAGTTTCCAGAGGAACACCACCCCGCCCGACGGGTGGCGGCGGCGCACAAGCTGGAACTGCGCCGGCGCCTCACGGCCATCGCCGAAGGCTTGGGCGCCCTCTCGCCCGGGATGCTCGGCGGCCAGCTCGCCGTCCTGATCAACGGCGCGTTTGTTAGTTCGTCGATCTTCGAGCCGGACGAGGCTCCGCACCTACTACGCTCGGCCGCCGATGCACTAGTGGCGAGCCATTCCCCGAAAGGTTAGCGATCCCGCTTGGCCTGTCGCGACAGTCCCATCTCCGGCGGCGCTGCGCCAGTTGCAGACGTTGGCCTGACTCCATAAACGCGACATTGCCGAGGGGCACATGGAAACGTCGGCTGCGGGCACCCCCTATTGCACGTCGAGCTTATGCCACTTCGCCGCACAACCATCCCGCTCCAACCCGCCCTAGTCTGTCAAACGGCGTTGAAAATTGACCCCCTATCGGCGTCCAAAATTGACCCCTCTGTTGGTTGTCCTGGGCTGGCGGCGAGGCGCGTAGCCATCAGCTAGCGCAGCGCGTCGCCGCCGGGTGAGCTGCGTGAGATTCAGCTGCCCGGAGG